>JARIET010000015.1 GCA_031127185.1 Gemmatimonadota bacterium
CGAGCTTGTATGTGCCGGGGCGCGTGATGAGGTTGCCGGGAACGCTGTACTTGGCGTCGCGGCTCGACAGCGGCGGCAGTGAGCGCCCTTCCATCCGGACGCCCGGTGGGTGCGTGAGCACCGTGGTGGGCTGGCCGGCCGGGCGAATGAAGGGGAGCTGATCCACGTCAAGATTGATCGGGAGGTACATCTCGCGATCCGTTCCCTTGACGTTCGTGGTCAAGAACTTTGTCTGCAGGTTGAAGAGCTGCTTGTCGTATGGCACCTTTCCCGCGCGCACGTCCAATGAGTGCTCATCGGCCATGTCGCCGTGACTGTCCACGTAGCCCGATTCCCAGACGCGCTTGCCGGCGGGATCGATGAGCGCAACGTTCAGCCAGAGTTCCGGCTGCGCACCAAGCGAACCCGACGGCATGTTGTGTCCCGGATTCGTGTTGCTGACCTTGTACGAAAACGCCAGTGCCCGATTCACCTGCGGATCACCCGCAAAGAAGGGGCCGTCAATGTGCGAACCGTTCTCCATCAGTTCCTTGCGGAGGGTGCGCTTTTTTTCAAGCTTGGCCAGGTTCGTCGCGATAATCGCGCGTGCGTCGAAGCGATCGTCAGGTTCCTTCCATTCATCCGGGAAGCCCGCGCGGGCCTGCGCGGCGGTGAGTCGGTTCTCGAAGGCTTCTGTGCCCCACCCTGCGCGGTAGTCGAACTTCAGCCACTGGTCGATGTTCCAGCGCTGGGCGGCGGGATTGTGCGGGAAGATGCCCGGATGCGCGCTTGGATAGCCCGGACCGTAAAAGGCGTGGTTGCTGCGCTTTCGGGTTGGATTGATGGGCACACCGGCGACCACGGCGGCCGGCCCGGTCGCGTAACCGTCGGCGCGACCCGGTGACTTGCCCATATGACAGTCCTGACAGCTCACGCCCTGTCGCTTGGCCGGCGAGGCCCGGTACTGGTCCCAGACGACCTCGAGCTTGATACCCGGGTGCACGGCCACCTGATGGCACGACACGCAGAATCCGCTCTGGCTCAGCTGGTCGAATTTCACGGCGGTCGTGTGGACTTCCTGCCCGGGGCCAGTCTGCCCGGGTGCAGTCTTCACCGGAAACCGAGACGGGTTGCCGAGGATCTCGCCGAGTCCGCTCGCCGCGGTGGAGCCGTACACCGGCTGATGCACGTTGCCGGATTCCATCCGTCGTTCACCGTTCACCCGGCCGTAGGCTTCATTGACACGATGGCAGGTGACGCAGGTGATCCCTTCGCGCGAGACCGCCGAGCGCTTGGTGAGTGGCGTGTCGCGACGTTCACCGAGCGTCGTGCCGACTGAGGCGTGGCATCGCATGCAGAAGTAGCCGATCGTGCCGCTCGAGAGGTCGTTGATCTTCTGCTCGAACTTGTGGAAGACCGGCGAAATTGATGCGTACGCATGGCTGCTGCTGCTCCATTCATCATAGATCGTCTGATGGCAGCCCGCGCACTTGGCGGCACTCGGGAACTGCGATTCCGCGAAGACCGCCGAATGCGGGTCGGTTGCGGTGGCTCCCTGCGCAGCAACGCCGAGCGGGAAGATCCCTCCAAGAACGAGCGCGCTCATGACGGCAAGTCGGCGAAAAGCCATACCCAGGATACCCTCTCGAGGAATCGAATCAGATGTGCCGCGGCACCCGCAGGCCCGGAAGCTTCCAGCCATGAGCGTAGAATGCACTGGGGGTATCCTTCAACGCCAGCTTTTGCCGGCGCGTTGGTCGTGTGTTGTTCGACCCTTGCCACAGACCCGCCACACCTCCGAGAATTGCGCATGCGTGCAACCCCCGTGAATGATTCGCGTCGCCGTATGAGCCGAGGCGCGTTTTACATCCACCTCTGGCTTGGCGTCATCAGCACGGTCGCGCTGATCGCGATCTCGGTGACCGGCATCCTGCTGAACCACAAGCGCGGACTCGGGCTGATGCCCGACGTGCCGCACGAGCCAACTGCCGATTTCACCTCCGCCATACATCTGGAGCGGCTGGCCAACGCCGCGCTCGAAGCCGCGCCGCAGGCGGCCCGGACGGATTGGAAGCCGGGTGACGCGGTGGATGTCGGACTTATTGACCGGATGGACGTCCGGCCCCGCAACGGCTATGTAAAAGTCCGTCTCCGTGACAAGGCGTCCACGGAAATGACCATCGACATCGCCAGCGGCAAGGTGCTGCACACCGGACGGCGCGGCGACGTCTTCCTCGAAAAGCTCCACTCCGGTGAAGCGTTTGGCGAGGCATTCATCATCCTCTCCGATATCGCCGCAGTTGCGCTCGTCCTGACACTGATCACCGGGTATTGGCTCTGGCTCGTCCCCAAGCTCGGGCGCACAGTGCGCGCCACGGAGGCCGCATGAGCGTGGGCACGGTGGCGTTCCTGCTGGGACTCTTCGGCGTTCCGCTCGTGTTATTGATGACGGCGCACAAACTCCGCCGTCGTCGCGAGAAGGCCCAGCGCGCGTTCTGGGGCGCCGCGATTGGCCACTGCATTGCTGCCGTCCTGGCCCTGGTTTGGGGGATGATCCCACCGGAAGCTTGGACCGAAGGCGATGTCGCCCGGGGACTCGCCGGGTTTTGGGCACTGCTGGCTCTTCCTATAATTGGCGCAGCGGCCGGCGCATTCCTCCGCGCCGACCGCCGCCCGACTGCCTGATGACCTGCGGGTCGGGCTACCGGTTGAACCAGTACGCCATCTTCACCAGGAACGTATTGTCCGGGTGGAGCGCGAAGAGATCGCCATAGTCCCGCGCCCACGACTGGTTCGGGTTCTGGTTCGCGGCATCCTGGCGTCCGTGCTGCCACACCACAAACAGCGTTGAGCCCGGAAGGTATTCCCAGCGCACAACCGCGTTCGTGCGCAGTTGCGTGAACTTGAATGCGCTCGGCGAGCCGGCCGGCGGCGTGTACGATTGATAGCGCGTATCGTACCTGGACGCCGTGGGCGTGGCGCTCAGTTCACGGAAATCCGAGTAGGTGCCGCTCGACACAAAGGGCGCAGCATAGAACTCGAAGGTCAGATTCGGCGTAGCCGTGTAGTTCACCCGCGTATTCATCGAGACAGTGGTCTGCTCGAGATGCGCGAACGCGTAGTGCGTGCTGCCGCCGACGTTGAAGTTGCCGAACCACTGGGCGTCGTCGGTGTTGTCGCTGTAACCGACGCCAAACGACACCGTGGCCTGCGTACCGAATCGCAGGTTCAGGTACGGATTCACCCCGAAGCTGCTGGAGTTTCCCTCGTCCGTGCTGCCGAAGTTGAACCAACTGCCGTACGAGACGGTCTTGCGGCTATCGCTGTTGATGCCACCCCAGGGGAAGAACCCGCGGGACGATCGCACCGCCGGCCCACCCCGGGTGCAGCGATCACATGACGTGGCCGTGACGTTGGCCAGCGTTCCGCCGAGGTGAAAGTCCCAGTTTTGAAACAGGCCACGGTTGATCCCGAGGTGGCCGTTGAGGTTGATCGAGTGGTCGAGCTTGGTGCCGCTGGTGTTGTAGCGGATCCAGTGATTGGCGTTCAGCTGTGCCCAGCGCATGATGCCACGCGCCTCGCGCCAGCTCAGCGCGCTCCAGGTACTCCAGTCGGTGAAGTCGGCGCGGCGCAGAAAGCCAAGATCATTGACGTCGAAGCCGGCGGACTGGTGCACAATGCTCGACTCGAAGCGCGTCTTGCCGCCGCCATACTTGCCGAACTTGAGTTGACCGGTGAAGCCGGTGAGCGAGGTGGCGTTGGTGTCGACGGTCAGCTCGTCACCCGGCTGCTGGAAGTAGTGCACGGAGTTGGTCTGTGTGCGCCGAATGGCAGCGGCGCTGCCCTCCACGCGGGAGCCGGCGAGCTGTGCGTTGAACTCGTACTCGCGGTTGTGAAAACGATTGCGGAAGGTGGCGCCAGCGGCATACGCCGACCCGTGCATGTATGGATCCGTTCGCGCATCGAGCGATCGGTTGACGGCGGTGCCCATGAAACTGAAGCCGGCCTCGCCACCGCGAAGGTCCTGCTGCGCGCGAAGCACCGTGTAGTTGGCCTGCGGTTCCGCCGTTTGTCCGTTGATGCCTCCCACGCGTGGCGTGACGGCGTCAAGCAGGCCGAACGAAAGCCCACGTTGAGTTCGCCCGGTAAGCTTGGCCGCCGCGGCAATCGGCGTTGCGGTGGCGGTACTGGCGTCGCCATACAGGCCGCGTAGCGCGGGCGATCGCCCGATGCGCCGCGAGTAGAACAGGCCTTCGTTGGTTTGGCAATCCACCACGATGTAGCAGTTGAGCTGGAACTGATAGTTGTTGGCACCTTCGACAAAGAACGGACGCCGCTCCGAGAAGAAACTCTCGAACGCGGTGAGGTTCACCACGGCCGGGTCGGCTTCCACCTGGCCGAAGTCGGGGTTCACCGTGGCAGTGAGCGTGACATTCGGCGTGATGCCAACCTTGAGATCGCCCCCGAGCGCAAGTGCCTGGTTGCGTTCGTACCGCGCGCCAGGGAGCAGGCGCTGTTCGTTCTTGGTGACGACGTATGGTGCGGCCTCGATACGCCTGCCGCTGGACAACCCGGAGAGGCCCTCGAGGCGCCCGAGTTGAGACACGAGTCCGGTGCGTCGCGGATTGTAGAGTGGCCATGAACTGCGTTCATTGCGCCGCTCGATGTCTCGCCAGATGCCGAACCCAAAGGTATGTGCGTCGGCCTTGGCATAGCGCATCTGCGAGAGCGGGATGCGGAACTCCGCAGTCCACCCCTGGGCGTCGATGCTCGTCGCGACGTCCCACACCCCGTCCCAGGACGCGTCCTCGTTGCCGTCGTTGGACATTGCGAAGTCGCGCTTGACGCCGTCGGGATTGACCGCGAACTCGTATCCCGACCGTTTGTCGTCGTACGAGTCGATCAACAACTTGATCTGGTCACTCGGCCCACGCTGGTCGCGCCGCGAAAGGGCGCGCATGATGCTGTCGGGGTGCGGATCGAACATCCGCACGAAGACATACAGGTGTTTCTCGTCGAATGCCGTCTGAAACTCGGTGGCGAAGCTGGGGTCAATGTCCACGCGCGGCTGAAACTGGCGGAACCCGCCGTGCTTCGGCGCGGTCTGCCAGACGGCGTCATCGGCCTTGCCATCAATCTTCGGCGCCTCGGGCGCCCGCACGGCGCTCGCCGGCGCGGCGGAGGATTCGGTGGCCGGGCGTGTCTCCTGCGCTGTGGTTCGGGCTCCTGCGGGCTGCGATATGGCCTGCACTGGGTGGGGGATTGCGAGTGCAACAACGGCGACTACCGTAGAAAACATTCCGTGTCCTGATGAGGGGATTGTTCGTTGGACAACGTGTTGAGACGTTCGGTTGGTTTCACAACCCGATAGCCCCGGGTGTCGCGATTTCACACGGTTCGCGCTACCGTTGAGTCCCATGCAATCATCCGCCGCCCGTTCGACGCCGTGGCAGCACTGGTATACAGTCGTATTCCTCTGCGGCGCCGCCGTCTTCATCTCGTACATCGACCGCACGAACATCTCGGTCGCCGCCATCCCCATGCAGGCGGAGTACGGATGGAGCGAAACGACCAAGGGCTATGTCCTCTCGTCGTTCTTTGTCGGCTATCTCGCGCTGATGGCCGCGAGCGGCGCGCTCGCCAACAAGTACGGCGGGCGCATCGTCCTCGGCGTCGCCGTGCTCTGGTGGTCGCTCTTCACCGCGCTCACACCGCCGGCGGCTGCACTGGGACTCGGCGCGCTCATCGCCGCGCGAATTGCACTCGGGGTCGGCGAAGCGGCAGTCTTCCCTGCGTCGATCAACATGGTCGGACGCTGGGTGCCCGCCGAGAGCCGGTCGCGCGCCGTCGCCCTGTTTTCGAGCGGCCTTTCGATCGGCACGATGGTGTCGCTGCCGGCCACGGGCTGGCTCGTGAACGACTACGGTTGGCCGATGCCCTTCTATGCGTTCGGCGCGGTGGGGCTCGTCTGGGCGTGGTTCTGGTTCAGCAAGGTGAAAGAGGGTCGCGGCGTGGAAGAATCCGTCAACGACGGACCACGCTCGATTCCGTGGGGCAGGCTCCTCTCCACTCCCGCCGTTTGGGCTGTTGTGACCGCGCACTTCTGCAGCAACTGGACCCTCTACGTTCTGCTCGCCTGGTTGCCGACGTACTTCAAGTCGACCTTTGGCGTGACACTCGCCAATGCCGGATGGCTCTCGGCGGCGCCGTGGCTCTTCTACTTTCTCATCGCCAATGCCGGCGGCTGGTATGCGGACCGGCTCATCCGCGGCGGGCGCTCACGCACGTTTGTGCGCAAGCTGATGCAATGCACAGCGCTGCTCGGCTCTGCGGCGTTCCTGCTCTTGCTCCAGCAAGCCGAATCGGCGAACACCGCGATGCTCCTGATGTGCGGCGCCGCCGGGACGATTTCGCTCTGTCTCTCCGGGTTCGGAGCGAACCCATTTGACATTGCGCCGCGCTACGCCGACGTCGTGTGGGGCATTAGCAATACCGGTGGCACGCTCCCCGGAATCGTCGGTGTTGCAATCACGGGCTGGCTGATCGACAAGACCGGGAGCTTCAACGCCCCGTTCCTGCTCACGGCCGGCGTCGGGCTCGCTGGGGCGCTGGTCTACTTCGCGATCGGATCGGGTGAGAAGAAAATCGACTGAGGGGCACGTTACCTTGGCGTGACTGGGTGACTCAGCGAGTAGACATACGCCGCAACCGCGCGGTGACGATCCGGCGTCAATGGCGTCCCACCAAACGGCGGCATCATGCTGCTGAACTGTTTCGGCGCCATTACGCCTGATTCGATCTGCGAATAGATCGCCCCGTAGCTCCCGTCGTTGTGGAGCCAGGTGGTATCGGCCAGGCTCGGAGCCGCGGGGCCACCAACGCCCTTGGCCGCGTGACAGGCCTGACACGACGTGGCACCGATGAGTCCGTGGAAGACGCTGTCACCGAGCGCGAGTTCGGCCTGGGTAATGGTGACCGGATCCAGTGTTGCCGGATTCACCGCCGCGACAGGCGTGACTGCTGATGCTGCATCGTTCGTGGTGGACGCTTCGCTGCCACCACAGGCTGCAGCGCCGAGTGCTGCCACCGCGGTCAGGAGTCGGAATCGGTTCGTCATGTTCATTTGCCTCGACTGGGGATTGGGTCAGAAATCACGACGCGCAAAGCGGCGCGCCGACATCAGGTATGGCACGCCACACCAGGCGAGGAGCGCTGCGCCTGCCACCGCCGCCCCTCCCGCCGTGCCGAGTGCCTTGTTGAACAACGCTCCGGTGTAGCCCATCAGCGCTGAGGCGTCGAGCTGCGAGAGCACAACCAACCGGGCGAGATCCACCGGATTCAGGATCATTGCGCCGAGGAGCGGGCGTTCCAGCGGGTAGTCACCGAATGCCGCGGTCGCGGCAAGGATTGCTCCGTCGTAGAGCACGGTGGCGGCGAGCCACACGCCGAGCGCGAGGCCTACCCCGCGCAGCCGATCATCGGTGGACCAGGCGATCCAGGTTGCGATTCCGGAAAAGATGAACGAGAGCACGACTCCGGCCACCGCGAGCGTTGCAAGCGCGGCAAACCCTGCGCCACCGCCACCATGGAAGACGAACGGAAGTCCAGCGCCGACGGCGAACGCGCCGGCCAGCGGCAGCGCCAGACCGAGCCAAAGCCCGGTGAAGAGCGGCTTGCGCGGCACGGGCTGCGCGAGAAGGAGTTCAACAAATTCGCGCGACGCGTACACGTGGATTGCTCCGAACACGAGCGCAACGAGTGGCACCACCATCAGCACGATGTTCAACAGACTGAGCACGACTTGCGGCCCCGAGCCGCCAAACCAGAACAACCCCTCTGCAAGCGCGAAGAAGCCGAGTGCGTAGCCGATGAGCCAGCGACTGCGCGAGAGATCGCGCAGCCCAGCAGAAACGATCAATCGGATGACGTTCACGCCACCCTCCCCTTGCTGCGGAAGAGCGAAGCAATCGCGCCCTCGAAGCGGTGCTCGCCAACCTGATGGAGCAACGAATCGAACGTGCCCGTGAACCCGATCTCGCCGTCGCAGAGGAAGGCAACGTCGTCGGCAAGCCCTTCGAGTTCAGCGCTCACGTGCGACGTGATCAGCACCGTGCGACCCGAGGCGCGAACGGACCGGATCTTGTCCTTGAGGATCGCCGCGGCCAGCGGGTCGAGCCCGGCGGTCGGTTCATCGAGGATGAGAATTTCGGGCGAAAACAGGAACGCGATGGCCGCACTCACCTTTTGGCGCGTGCCGCCGGAAAGGGTGCGCACCAAGCGGTCCATTTCACGCACGAGGTGGAACGCTTCAATGAGCTCGTCGTCGCGCGGCGATTCGGCGCCTTCGCCGGCGCGCACTGACGCCACCAGCGCGATGACGTCGGCGACGGTGAGGTTCTCCGGGAAGCGCGCGAGCTGTGGCATGTACCCGATCGCCCGCCGGTAGCGGCCAGCTTCATCAACAGGCGCATCCTTCACGAATACAGTTCCCGCATCCGGGCGCACCAAACCGAGAAGCGACTTGATGAGGGTGGTCTTGCCGGAGGCATTAGGTCCCACGAGCGCCGTCACGGCGCCAGTGCGGAACTCGAGCGTTACGCCGCGCAACGCATCGTGCGTACCGTACCGTTTACGCAGGCCTTCGACGCGGATCATCGCGGCGCTCCGCGTTCGGCGCCCGGGTTGGCCGCTGACTTGCGAACAGGTTTGATCAACGGGCGCTTGTCCACCAGCGCCTCTGGAGTCAGCATCGGCATCACTCGCTCGGCCGCATCGAGTACCGCGACCGTCGGGCTGCGCAGGAGCAGGAGTGACGCGGGATGCTGTTCAACAATGAGCGCGAAGAGCCGCACTGGGTGAAATGGCACATCACCGACGCCATCGCGATTCAGGTCGTAGCCGCGGTAGCCGTCCCACCAATTGCCATCAAAGGTGGAGTTCGCCGAACGTGAGTTCGTGGTGACGTCAAACGCATTGGCGCGAAAATGGTTGCCGACAAAGTGATTTTCCGTTGCATCGGCGAACACGCGCGCCGCCCAGCCGTTCTGGAGAAAATCGTTGTCGCGGATCTCCAGTCGCGTGGCGCCTTCCAGGAAGAGGCCTGTGGAGTTGCGCTCGAATGTGTTGCCACGGATCTCGCCGCCGAGGATTTCCTTGAGCAACAGACCATAGGCGCCGCCACCCCAGGCATCGGCGAACCGGTTGTTCGCGATCGTGACTCCACGGCTGTACATCACGGCGACCCCGGCCGCGTTCGCCCGGAACGTGTTGCTGTCGTAACGACAGGAGTCCGAGTACATGAAGTGCAGGCCGTAGCGCTGGTTTTCTTCGCTCACGTTGCGTCGCGTGAGCCCGCCCTCTGAAAACTCGAAATAGATCCCGTCGCGTTGACCAAGAATCCGGTTGTCCTCGATCAACGCCTGTGGCGACTGATAGAGATGGATCCCGTTTCCGCTGGTGGATTGACTCGCCCCAGAGGCGCGGATGTCGTTGTTGCGCACAACGCATTCGGCCGAGCGCTCGAGATAGATGCCCCAGAGGTTATCGTAGACCCGATTGCCCTCGATCCGACAGCGATGCGCGTTACGGGCACGAATGCCGGCGCGGTCCTCGAGGTTGGAGACTCCGGTGCCCGTAACTGTGAAGCCGCGTACTGTGACGTCGTTGGCTTCGACGACGAGCACTGCACGCTTGCCCTCACCGTCGAGCACGGGCCAGCCACGGCCGAGGAGCGTGACGTTCGGCGTGCGCAGCACAAGCGTTGGTTCGCGGTACCGGCCGGCAGTGACGACGACAACGTCGCCAGGCTTGGCGCGCTCCAGGGCGACGGTAACTGCGGGCACTGCGCCCCCTGGCCCGACGACGATCGTATCGACGGGCAACCTCCCCAGGTCAGCTGCCGCGATGAGCATCGCGAACCAGGGGGCCAGTGTCACTGCCGAGTTCCTGCGTTGTGACTGCCGGCAGTGGTGTCTGCGAGCAGGTCGTTCCACCCCATGAGACTTCCGCCGAGCATCGCGCGCTGCTGCTCGGCTGCTTCCTGCGAGGCGAAGGCCGCGATTCCGCCCGCCATTGGACTCTTGATCAACGCACCGCGAAGAAACCCGGCCGACTCCGCTGGCACAAACGTGCCCGGACGCTGCAGGTCGATCACGTAAATGGCCTTCGCAGTACCAGCCGGTGCGGTTCGTGCCCAGGCGGCGAGGCACTCAATGGAATCGAAGGTCATCGTGCGGCCATTCTTCGTGATCGCCTGTCCGCCAAACCGTGCATCGACGATCGTCATCCGGCACTGCGTGCACGCGTCTTCATTGAGGGCGATTGCCCGCGGACCATCGGGCGCGCAACCCAGGGCACCGATGATGAGCGCGGTTGCCGCGAGCGCCGTTGCGGATTCCCTGCTGGCCCGCGGTGCCGGGGTTGAGCGCCGTCGCAGGGTCGAGGCCATCACCGCGGCCACAGCCAGCGCCGAGGCAACGAGCACCCAACCTCCCGACGCCGGCCACGACGTCGCCCGGAAGTTCAGCAGCTGCTTTGACCCGATGATCGGGGGCTGATACGACATCCCTTCCACGCGTATGATGGCCTTCGGGTCAAGGTCGTGTCCGTATTCGTATCCCCACTTGGCGTAGTCGGCGAGGCCGGCGACGAACACCAGTCCGAGTGCGACTGCCCACGTGTAGAACGGGCCTCGCCGCCCAATCCAGGCGACGGCGAGGCCGGTCACAATCAACACCCCGAGAATCACGGGCATCCACTTCAGCTCTGGGATCGAGTCGGGGACAATCTCCTTCATTCCGATGTAATGGTTGAGCCCGTTAATGCTGTTCAGGTCATTCTCCTTGAACCCCCCGATCGTGTTGATCCAGATCAGCATGCCCAGGCCTTCGGGATACTGCGGCGCAATCAAGCCGATGCTCCAGAGCGGGAGGACGTACGCCGCACTCATGGCAAGTGCGGCGACGCCGACGATCCAACGGGCCGTGCGTGTCATACGGCGTTTCCCCTGGTTCTGCGGTCCGAAGGCGTCACGGGACCTACTTCTCCTTCTCTGCCGCAGCAGGGGAACCGCCCTTCGACAACGTTCCCGTGAGGGCCACGGCGCTCCCGGCCGGCGAGACGCGGACGTAGCCAGACATCTCCTGGTGGAGGGCCGAGCAGAAGTCCGTGCAATACATCGGGTACACGCCGACCCGCGGCGGAACCCACTTCAGCGTGCGGGTGGTGCCGGGCATGACCAGCAGTTCGCCCGTCTGCGCACCCATGATGGTGAAGCCGTGCGGGATATCCCAGTCTTGCTCGAGGTTGGTGACGTGGAAGAGCACTGTGTCACCCAGCTGCACACCCTCGATGTTGTCGGGTGAGAAGTGCGAGCGGATCGCCGTCATGCGAACGTGGACCGTCTTGCCTTCGCGATTGACGCCCGTCTCCCGCTCGGTACGCGCCACGCGCGGGTGCGTGTTGTCGGCCAGCTTGAAGAACTTCAGCTGGCGATCCTTGATCTTGCTCGCCGCGATCGACTGGCCGTAGTGCGGTTCGCCTTCCGTGGGGAAGTCGAGGAGCAGCTTCATCTTGTCACCCGTGATGTCGTAGATCTGTGCGCTCTGGGTGAGCTCCATGCCCGTGGGCAGATAGCGGTCTTTGGTGATCTTGTTGAGGGCGATCACATACTTGGCATCCGGCTTCGCCGTTCCGCCGCCCGGAATCATGAGGTGGCCGATCGAGTAGAACGTGGGCGCGCGATCGACCACTTCCCAGGTTCCCAGCTTCCACTTCACGATTTCCGAGGAGATGAACATCGAGGTGTAGGCATAGCCCTTGCCATCGAACTCGGTGTGCAGGGGGCCAAGGCCCGGCTTCTGGACTTCGCCGGCGATGGTCGAGTTGTACTTGAGCACCGGGATGCCCTCGAGTTCGCCTTCGAATTCCTTCCCTTCGATCGCCTTCTGCATCTTGCTGAACGAGTGCACGGGAATCACGGCGGCGAGCTTTCCCCCGGCCACGATGTATTCGCCCGTCGGATCCACGTCGGCGCCGTGTGGCGACTTCGGAGTCGGCAGGAAGTACACGGAGCCCGGGCAGTTTGCCGGAAGCAGCTGGTGCACGGAACGGATGTGTTCCGATCGCGCGACGCCACTCTTCTCATCGACGACGTTGTGCAGGTAGTCGGTCGCGGCATCCTTGCCCTTTCCGGCTTTGACGCAGGCTTCGGCGGCCTTCCAGTTCACCGCTGCGATGAAGTCTTTGTCGTTCTGTGAGGCGTTCACTTCGAGCAGCGAGTTGGCCTGTTCCGAGTTGTACGTGCTCAGGAACATCCAGCCGTGGCTCGGGCCTTTTCCGGCGCGGGCCAGGTCATAGTTGAAGCCGGGCACCAGCATCTGGAATGCAATCGCCATCTTCCCCGGTTCGTTGGCCTTGATGAACGAGAACTGGCCCTTGAAGCGCGACTTGAAGTCGGCAATCGGCACGTCCGTGTTGGGCACGGGAACCGAGAACCGCGTCGAGGAAATCACGTACTCGCTGTTCTGCGTGACGAAGGGCGAGCCGTGGTTACCTCCCGCATTCGGAATCTCGATGATCTCATCCGTTTCCATGCGGGTGAGGTCAATGCGCGCGATACGCGGCGTGTTGTTGGCGTTGATGAAGAGCCAGCGGCCGTCGTCCTCGCCATTGGTCTGCGAGAGTGCCGGGTGATGCGTGTCGTCCCAGGGCACGAAGCCATATGATGTGTTCAGCATCGCCTTCGATTCTTCGTTGTAGCCCCAGCCATTCTCCGGGTATTGCGAGAAGACGGGAATCGTCCGTAGGCGACGACCGGAAGGGAGGCCATAGACTCCGATCTGGCCGTTGAATCCTCCGGAGAGGAAGGCGTAGAACTCGTCGTGTGTGCCAGGCGCGACGTAAACGCGCTGCGCGACGTCGCCGCCCACGAGCGCGCCGCCGGACTGTCGATTGCTGCAAGCGTACGCGAAACCGAGAATCACCAACGCGAGCGCGCCGTAGCGCAGCCCGCGGGACTGAAGTTGAGCAACCATGAGGAACCTCACTTGCGGATTGTGGAGCGGTTAACCTTTGGGCCGTAGGCGTTCCCCCTATGGGCAGCAGCCGACGGATGCATTTATTGTGCATCTCAGATACCACTTTCGAAGTCGGCGGCTCCCCTGCAGGACAGAGGGGGAATCCCCGACAGGAGGCGCCCCGACATGCGACTCACCCGGTTTACCGACAACGCCCTCCGCTGCCTCACGTTTCTGGCGCTGCGCGAGGGAGAGTCCGTGACGGTCACTGAGATCGCAGCCCGCATGCGGATGTCCGAAGACCATCTGTTCAAGGTGATTTCGGGGCTCGCCGAGGCCGGCTACGTGGAGACGCAACGTGGCAGGGGCGGCGGTGTGCGACTCAACCGGGCGCCGGAGACGATTGTCATTGGCCAGGTGGTACGAGCGACTGAGGAGAGCTTTGCGCTCGTGGAGTGCTTTGACCCGGTATCCAATACCTGTCCCATTGCGCCGGCGTGCGTCCTCGCGGGTGCGCTCGACCGCGCCCTGAACGCATTTCTGGAGGTGCTCGACCAGCTAACGCTGGCCGACCTGGTGCGCCAGCCGAGGAAGTTGAGGACGCTGGTGGCGTAAGGGACGCAGAGGCAGCGCCACCGGCGTGCCTTTCGTACTATATGAAGGCCGTTTTCACCCCCCAGCCGGACTTCATACCAATGCATCTCGCCCACCGCGCGATTCGCCGCGCCAGTCTTTTCACCCTGTTGCTGGCTCTGCCGCTCGTGGCGGGTGCCCAACAAAAACGCCCCCTCAACCAGGCCGACTGGGACCGCTGGCAGGCGATCGCCTCGCCGACCCTCTCGCCTGACGGCAAGTGGACGGCGTACACCTTGAACCCACGGGTAGGCGACGGCGAGTTTGTGGTGCGCTCCACCAGCGCTGCCGCGGAATACCGCGTGAACGTCGGCTACACCAACCGCGACAACAACACGCCCGGATTCGAGCGTGGGCGCGGTGGTGCGGCAGGTGGGCCGCCGGCTGGCGCTGGTGGCCGCGGCGGACGTGGAGGTGGCGGCGGAGCGGCGGGTCCGTTCAGCGCGGACGGGCGGTTCGCGTTCACGATGGTGACCACGCAACCGAAAACGATTGTCGATAGCATAGAGGCCGCGCAACGTGCCGCCGGCGCCGCTGGACGCGGTGGTCGCGGCGCACAGGGTGGCGCTACTGGAACAGCAAACCCGGCGAACAACAGCTCGCTCCGCGTGATCCGACTCGCGGATGGCAACATTGAGACTATCGCTGGTGCACGCTCGTACAAGGTTCCCGGTGAGAGCGGCAAGTGGCTTGCCTACGCACTCCCGGATACGGCAGTAGCCGTGAATGGTGCTGGTGGTCGCGGGGGACGTGGAGGTGGGGCGGCAGGCGGAGCGCCGGGAGGCGCGCCAGCAAACGCCGCCGCCCGCCGCACCTACGGTACACCGCTGGCGCTTCGTAATCTCGACACCGGCGCCGAGGAAAAACTCGCCGACGTGACGTTCTACGCCTTCGACGACAGCGCCAAGGTTCTCGCCTACACTGTAGCCTCACGCGATTCGACCAAGGACGGTGTCTATCTCCGCGATCTCGCGGCGGGAACCACGCGCACGGTGATGACAGGGCCGGGCAACTATCGCGCCTTCACCTTCGACAACGCGCAACAGCAGTTTGTCTTTACCTCGGACCGCGACACCTTTGGCCGCACAGAAGTGCTGCCTGTGGTTTATCACGGAACAGTGAAGACGGGCACAGCGGCGCCGCTTGTGACCACGGCCTCGCTGCCGAGCGGCTACCGGTTCCCCGACACGTTCAACGCGAGCTTCACGCGCGCGGGCAACGCCGTCACCGTGAGCATTGCGCCGCCGAAGGAAGAACTGGTGCCCAACGACTCGCTCGTCGGCAAAGCCAAGTTTGATCTCTGGCACTGGAAAGACGCACAAATCCAGCCCACGCAGCTCCTGCAGGTGAACCAGGCGATCAATCGCACGTATCAGGGCCTCGTGAACCTGACGACGAAGAAGTTCACGCGCCTCACGGACGACGACTTCCCAAGTACGGTGCTCTCCGATGACGCCAAGGTTGGATTGCAGACAACCGGCGTCCCTTACGCCCTCTCGAACACCTGGGGAGACGGCGGTACGGATGTGTACCTGATTGATCCGGCCACCGGCACGCGGAAGGAGATCGCGAAGAAGATCGGAGGCCAGGCGCAGCTGTCGGTGGGCGCAAAGTACGTGGCTTGGTACGACAAGGAACACTGGTTCGCACACAACATCGCCACGGGCAAGACGGTGGACTTGAACGCGGCGATGAAGAGCGTGCACTTCGAGCAGGAAAACTCCAGCCAGACCGGAGAGCCGGCGGCGTGGGGCATGGCTGGTTGGACCAGGGACGACCGCTCGGTGCTGATCTATGATCGCTTCGACGTCTGGGAGCTCGATCCACTCGGTGTAAGGCCGCCAGTCATCCTGACGGACTCACTCGGCCGACGCGAGAACATCACGCTGCGATTCATCCCCCTCGGTCAGAACGAAGACGAGCGCTTCATTGACACGTCGAAGCCGGTGTGGCTGTCGGCCTTTGATGAAGACACCAAGGAGAGCGGGTTTTATCGCGCGACGCTGAACGGACGCCGCGCGCCGGAAAAGGTGATGCTGGACCCGGTGCGTTACGGCAATCCGACGAAGGCTGCCAAGGCCGAGACGTACATGCTTTCGAAGATGACGTTTCAGGAATCGCCGAACCTGTGGGTGGGGCCGTCGCTGAACGCGGCGCGCACGAAGATCACCGACCTCAATCCCTTCCAGAAGGAATACAGCTGGGGAACAGCGGAGCTTGTGACGTGGAACAGCGCCGACGGCGTGCCACGGCAGGGCATTCTGTACAAGCCGGAAGGATTTGATCCGAACAAGAAGTACCCAATGATCACGTACTTCTATGAGGATCTCTCCGACGGCCTGCACAATTACATCTCGCCAAACGGCGGGACGTCGGTGAACATCACGCACTACGTCTCGAACGGGTACCTGATGTTCGAGCCCGACATCTATTACGAAGACGGACATCCGGGCCAGAGCGCGCTCAAGACGATCGTGCCCGGCGTGCAGAAGCTCGTGGACAAGGGCTTCGTCGACCCCAAGAAGCTCGGCTTGCAGGGCCACTCGTGGGGTGGATATCAGATCGCCTACATGATCACGCAGACGAACATGTTCGCGGCCGCCGAAGCCGGCGCGCCCGTGGCGAACATGACGAGCGCCTACGGCGGCATTCGTTGGGAGAGCGGTGTGAACCGTGCGATGCAGTACGAGGACGGCCAGAGCCGCATCGGCAAGAACCTGCAGGAGGGGCTCCCGCTCTACCTCGAGAACTCACCACTCTTCCACATCACGCGCATCTCGACGCCGCTGCTGATGCTGCACAACGACCAGGACGGCGCGGTGCCGTGGTACCAGGGCATCGAGATGTACATCGGCATGCGCCGTCACAACAAGGAAGTGTACCTGTTCAACTACAACAACGAGCTCCATGGCATCTCTGGTCGCGCCAACCAGAAGGACTGGGCCAACCGCATGCAGACGTTCTTTGATGTGAAGCTGAAGGGCGCGACCGAGCCGGAGTGGATGACCAAGGGCATCCCGGCGAAGGACAAGGGCAAGGACCAGATCAAGGCGACGATCCGGCCGTAGTTCGCCAACCAGTAGCACTCACCACCAGTTGAGGAACCGGGCAACGCTTCACGGCGTTGCCCGGTCTCATTTCCATGACCACTCGACGTGATTTTCTGAAGACCGGTGCCGGCGCCGCAACCGCCGCGGCATTCGGCAGCGCCCTGCCGCGCCACCTGCTTGCCGCGGAGCCCCGAATAGCGCGCGCCGTCGCGCCACTTCGCATCCTCATCCTGGGCGGGACCGGATATATCGGCCCACACCTCGTACGACACGCCATATCGCGCGGACATACGGTCACGACATTCACGCGAGGCCGCCGCACGCCGGAGCTTCCGGCCGGCGTTGTGCAGTTGATTGGCGATCGGAATGGCCAACTCGACGCGCTCCGCGACAAGACGTGGGACATCGTCTTCGACGATTCCGCGACGAACCCCGATTGGGTGCGCCAAAGCACGGAGCTCCTCAAGGGATCGGTTGGCCGGTACAGCTTCACGTCGTCCACCGGCGTCTACTATCCATACACGAAGCGCGGCTTCGACGAGTCCGACGCTCCGCACCTGGAGCTGGCCGACCCCAATGACGGCTCCGAAACATTTGGCGTAAACAAGGCGAAGTGCGAAGCGCAGGTACGCGCCGTATTCGGCGAGAAGACCATGGTGGTCCGGCCGAGCTACATCGTGGGGCCCGGCGACACGAGCGACCGCTTTCCGTACTGGCCCGTGCGACTCGCCAAGGGAGGCGATGTGCTCGCGCCAGGCAAGCGCGACGATCCTGTCGCCTTCATTGACGTGCGCGACCTTGCCGAGTTCATGGTGAAACTCGCCGAGGACGATCGCACGGGGATCTACAACGTGGTTGGCCCGCGGACTCCGATGACCTCACGCCAGTTCTACGAAGCGGCCCGCGCGGCCATCAACCCATCGGTGAAGTACGTGTACATCGAGGACTACACATTTCTCGATGCGCACAAGATCGAAAGCTCGGTGCCCTGGGTCATGCTCAAGGACAAGGACTACGGCCACCAGTCCATCAAGAACGACAAGGTGGTTGCCGCAGGTCTCAAGTTCCGCCCTGTCGCTGACACGCTCCAGGACACGCTCGCCTGGTGGCCCAGTGTGCCGGAAGCGCGACGCACCGCACCGCGCTTTGCGATCAGCGCAGAAACAGAAGCTAAGGCGCTTGCCGCATGGGCTGCGCGGGGGTTAGACGCCGCCGGGGGGCCGCTGCCTTGTGCGCCCGGCTAGACCCACCAGACGCCAATCGCGGCGGCCACTCCGAGCGCCGCGATTCCGGCCCCCGCGCGGAGCCGGTATGCGGGCGAACCAAGAGCCACCGCGATACCGAGCTTGAGCAGCGTGTTGGCCATGATGCCGACAGCAATCGCACGCGCAGCGTCGGCTACCAAAATGCCTGAGCCCGGCCGTGCCATGGCCGCCGTCACTGCATCAACATCGGTCACGCCGAGTAATGCCGCCGTGGTGTAGAGTCCGGCCTCACCCCAACGCTCCCGCACTAAGCCCAGCGCCGTGATGGCCAACTGAAACAGCAGCGCCAAGCGAATCGCCGCGAACACGCGCAGCGGGTTTTCATCCCCTGGTGGATTGGTGGAGGCCTGTTGGCCGTCGCGCCGCATGAACCAGGCCGTGAGCGCAGCACCGACCGCTACCGACAGGATGAACCGTGGCGCCAGCGACGCGGCCACAGCAGGACTGAACGCGGCACTCAGCACGACCACCCGCGGGAACAACACCGTACACGCGCCGACTGCCCCCGCGGCGAGTCCGCGCGAACGCGCCGGATGTTCCCGGCTTTCGCGCGCGAACTGGAGGGTGACAAGGGTGGACGATACGATGCCGCCCAGCATGCCGACGATGCCGGGGCCTTTCTCGGACCCCACCGCGCGCCGCGCGAAGTAGCCGACGAAGTTGAGACCCGAGAATATCAGCACGGCAATCCACAGCGCACGCGGCCGCACTTCCATCGGACCCCAGAGCGGGCCTTCAGGAAGGAGCGGAAGCACGACGAGCGCGAGCACGGCAAACTGCGCGGCCGCACGCAACTCTCTTTCGCCAACACGTTTCACAAACCAGTGCAAGCGCTCCTTCTCACTGAGCGCGATCAGCACCACTGAGCCCGCGCCAGCCGCAAGCGCTGTCCAGCCGATCCCCGCCAGTGCACCGATCGCCACCACGGTGGCAGCGGCAGCTTCCGTGGTCGCGTCGTTTTCCGCGTCGGGCCGGCGCATGGCCACCACATAGCCGGCGATCGCGAAGCCGAGCCCCCCGGCGACGAGTACTGCGGCGGCAATCTGCGCACCGGACACCGCGAACAGTCCGGCCGCGCCACCGAGGATGCCAAACAGGAGAAAGGTGCGGATGCCCGCGAAACGTGCACGGGGACCCGACGCGTGGCCGGACCACTGGCGTTCCAGCCCAACACCGAGCCCCACCAGCGCGGCGATGGCGAGGCGGGTTGCTGCCTCGAGCTGAGTGAGCGTTTCCATCTCGCCTCCTCCTACCCGGAGTTTGCGCGCCGGTGCGGCCCGGCACAACATTGAGGTGCTTCCCATATAGAGGTTACCAACCCGATGTCAGGTCACGCACCAGACCGCGCACTTCTTGTGCGCCTGGTCCACCTCTCCCTCTTCATGGGCACGACGCTCGTTGGCGTCGTGATGTTCATGCTGCGGGCGCGGATGGATCCACCCCCAACGGTCGACCTCACGCTGGGGCTCGCGCTTGCGGGAGTCGCGGTACTCGGCATCGCAATCGCGCTTACGCAACTCCGCCAGCGAGTCACGCCGCGGGGTTCGAGCCAGTCTCCGGCGGATTATTGGGGGGATGCCCGCATCCGTTTGGCGGCGATGATCTTCTGGGCCGTGCTGGAAGGCGCCGGGTTGCTCAGCGTCGTCGCATACTACCTCAGCGGTTCGCCAATTCCGCTCGGCGTTGCCATCCTTTCGGTGATAGTCGGGTTCGTGATGCGGCCGGCCGTTCTCGAAGGCTGATCGCGCCGGTCAGCGACCGCGCCGTGCGCTAGCGCGCGACGCGGTTGCCGCTGATCCACACGGACGAGATGCGCCTGACATTGGAAATGTTGTCGAGGGGATTGGCATCGAGTACCACGAAGTCGCCCCATTTCCCGGTCTCGACCGTTCCGACATCAGCATC
>JARIET010000016.1 GCA_031127185.1 Gemmatimonadota bacterium
CTGCATAACCGCATTGGTGCCAAGACCGTATTCGCGACGCACTACCACGAGCTCACGCAACTCTCCGACGAGTTGACGTCGGTGCGGAACTTCAACGTCGCCGTTGAAGAGCATGCCGGCGGGATTCGGTTCCTGCATCGCCTCAAGCCCGGCGGCGCAGATCGTTCGTACGGCATCGAGGTCGGGCGCCTGGCTGGTCTGCCTGCATCGGTGCTGAAGCGTGCTCGTGCCCTGCTGGCCATTCTGGAGAACGAGCAGTTGGCTGTTGCACTGGCGGGTGGGAGCGCCCGCAAAGCGCCCTCGAACGACCAACTCGGCCTTTTCGGGGCGCAACAAGAACACCCGGTGGTGGAACGCCTGCGCACCCTTGACCCCAATCAGGTGACGCCGCTCGAGGCGCTGGCACTGCTCGCGGAGTTGGCGGCTGACGCGAGGGCCGAAGATCCAGCTGTCACCCCGTCAACGACCGACCGGTAGATTTCGGCACCCTCACCTCAGCGCGACTCCTCCATGCCGACGCCCTCCGCAGACCGTCGCGTTTACGATTCGGTCCTTGATTCGATTGGATGGACGCCCCTGATCCGCCTTACACGCGTGACGAGAGGAATCACCACGCCAGTGTGGGTGAAGGCAGAGACGCGTAATCCCGGTGGGTCGGTCAAGGACCGGATTGGCATGCCGATCATTGAAGCTGCTGAGCGCGAAGGGCGACTGAAGCCTGGTGGAACGATTGTCGAAGGAACGAGCGGCAACACCGGTGTGGCGCTCGCGATTGCTGCGGCGCTGAAAGGGTATCGCTGCATCTTCACGATGCCCGACAAGATGTCGCAGGAAAAGGTGCGCCTGCTCAAGGCGTATGGCGCGGAGGTCGTGATCACGCCGACGGCGGTGGCTCCCGATCATCCCGACAGCTACGTGATGACGGCGAAGCGGATTGCGAAGGAAACCCCAAACGCCGTGTTGGCCGACCAGTTCTACAACCAGGCCAATCCCGACGCGCACTATGCGGTGACGGGTCCCGAGATTTGGGATCAGACCGAAGGTGAGGTCACCCATGTTGTCGCCGGCGCCGGCACGGGCGGCACGATCACAGGGGTGGGGCGATTTCTCAAGTCGAAAAATCCCAAAGTCCAGATGATTTGCGGCGACCCGGTCGGGTCGATCCTCGCCGAGTACTGGCGCAGTGGTGGGACGCACAAGGCAGAAGGTGTGCCCTACAAGGTTGAGGGGATCGGACAGGACAAGATTCCCGGTGCGCTCGACATGTCGGTCATCGACGAGTTCCAGACCGTTGGCGATCGCGATGCGTTTGCGATGGCGCGCCGCCTCACGCGCGAAGAAGGGCTCTTTGCCGGCGGTTCGTCGGGCTTGCTGGTGCACGTGGCGCTGACCGTCGCGCGGCGGATCAACGACCCGAAGGCCTGTGTGGTGACCTTCCTGTGCGACACGGGCGAGCGATACCTCTCGAAGCTCTACAGCGACGAGTGGATGCGCGAGAATCAGATGATGGATCAGACGCGTACCACGCTCGGCCAGCTGCTCGACGGCAAGCACGGTGCGGCGCCGACCACTGTAGTCAGCGTTGCTCCGCAGGCCACGGTGCGACAGGCCCTGCGCCTGATGGCCCTCCACGACATTTCGCAGCTGCCGGTGATGGAGAACGGCAACTGCGTGGGGTCGGTGAGTGAAAGCACACTGAGCGCGGCCGCGCTGGATGACGTGAAGACCCTGGAGCGCGGTGTCAGCGACGTCATGGACTCCGCATTCCCGACGGTGGAAACCTCACAGTCCGCGGATGCCATCGTGAAGGTGTTGTCGAAGGCCAATCCGGCCGTGTTGGTGCGCGAGAATGGCGTGGTGCGCGGCATCGTGACGCGTTCCGACATGCTCGCATTCCTGATGGCGCGCTAGCATGAGAATCGTGGTGTTGATGGGCGGAACATCGTCGGAGCGAGATGTGTCGCTGGCCTCGGGGCTGCGCATTGCCGCAGCGCTCCGGACCAAGGGGCACGAGGTCACGACTGTCGACACCGTTCGTGGTGCACTTGCACCCGCAGAAGAAAAGGCACTGCTGGCCGGAAAAATCATGCGCACACTGCCTCCGGAGCGCGCGGCTCTCGCGCGACTGGGTGCAGACACGCTCCCGGTGGCCGTGCGGCAGATGGGCGGAGCTGGTGCTCCAGACGTTGTCTTCCTGGGGCTGCACGGCGGGCAGGGCGAGGATGGCACGATTCAGGCGCTACTCGACCTGACTGGCGTTCCGTATACGGGCAGCGGGCACCTCGCGAGCGCGCTGGCCATGGACAAGGATCTTTCCAAGCGCCTTTTTCGCGCGGCTGGTGTGCTCACGCCGGATTGGGAGATGTTGACGGCGCCGGCGCGTGCCGAATGGCGAAGCGCGGAGTTTGCGACCGGTGTGATCTCCCGCCTGGGGCTGCCGCTGATTGTGAAGCCGTCGAAGGAAGGCTCGACGGTCGGCTTGACGCTCGTGAAGAGCGCGTCCGCGCTTGGCGATGCCATCGACGAAGCGTTTCGGCACGACACGGAAGTGATGCTTGAACAGTTCATTGCGGGACGGGAAATGACCGTCGGCGTGCTCGGCGACCGGGCCCTCCCGGTGGGCGAGATCATTCCCAGGCATGAACTGTATGACTACGAGTGCAAGTACACGGCCGGGATGGCGGAAGAGATCTTTCCAGCCCCAATCAGCGATGCGGAACGTTCGCGGGCGCAGGCAGCCGCGCTCACGGCTTTTCGGGCGCTCAAGCTGTCGGGCTGCGCGCGCATTGACTTCCGGATGACCGAAGAGGGAGAATTCTATTGTCTTGAGGCGAACACGTTGCCGGGCATGACGGAATTGAGCCTGATTCCGCAGGCAGCCGCAGCCGATGGCATCAGCTTTCCCGATCTCTGCGAACGCATCGCGGAGCTTGCATATCGGGATCACCGCGCGACCAGGCCATAGATGCAGAACGTATTCACGACGTCGATCACGGAGCGCGCATGACCGGCACGATTCCCGTCTCCGCAGCAGCACTTGCCGGAGTTCCCGCCGGAGTGCAGGCGCAGGGCCTGTGGACGGGCCGACGCCAGCTCTTTGTGCGATTTGCGGGTGAGGCGGAAACCGCCACGATGTACACGTCGACGGCGCTGATCCGGGAGATTGACCGCCAGCTGGGGCGATCGAAGTTTCACTCGATTGCGATCGGCGGACGTGATCCGCTCGCCAACGTGCCATTCCTGCTTTCCGCGCTCGGGGCCTCACCACCATCTGTGCCGGTCATGCTGGACACGGACGGGCAGCGTCCCGGCGCCCTTGGGGAGTTGGTGTCGCACCTCGCACTGGTGCAGGTCACTGTGGAGTTCTCGGGTCCCGATGCCGCGCTGACGCACGCACTCGAGACGGTGACCGTCGCCCGCAACGCGGGTCGCCGGCACGCGCTGGTGCTCACTGCGCGCGAGGACACCACCGACGCGCAGCTGCTGCGAGTGGTGGAGCAGGCGCACGCCGCCAGCAGTGACATCAGCGTGGTGATTCATCCATCGTCGCAGCCGGGCGATACTCCCTCGCTCGACCGCCGCTGGTCAACGTTGCTGGAGAAGGCGCTGGCGTCGCATGAGGACTGCCGATTGGTGATGCGCATTCCGCCGCCCACCGGGCTTCGGTGACCAACAGGATGAGCGACACGCAGCGCGTCGCCGAGCCGGCACAACCGAGCGCGCGGTTCACGCGGGCGCTCGTCGCGGTGAGCGCCGCGTTGGCGTTCCTGCAGTTCACGATTCTTGCGCCGGGCGACGTCGTTTCGGGACTTGGATTTTCGACGCGCGACCTCGGCACGCGCTGGTGGGCGATTGCGACCTTTACCTTCGTCAACACGAGCATCTGGCCGTTGCTCGTGAACGTCGGTGTGCTCGCGACATTCGGTGCCGAATTGGAACGCCGCTGGGGGACCGCGGAGTTCCTGCGGTACTACGTGGTGTGCGCATTGGGGGCGTGGGTCGCGCATGCCGCTGCGGTGTCCGCTCCTGTAACGCTGAGCGGGGCAGCGGCGCCGGCGATGGGATCATTGCTGGCATTTGCTGCAATGGTCGGTCACGGAGGGCTCTTCAGGATTGGCTCGCTTACGCTCTCGGCTGGCTGGCTGGCGGTCGGCGGGTCTGCGCTTGTTCTGGCCACCGGCGTGGCGGCGGCAGGGATGGCTGCTGCGACCGCGTACCTTGCCCATATTGGCGGGATTGTGGCCGGCTGGGCGTACCTGAAGGCGGCGAGTTCGATCAGCTTCGGCCGGCTGCGGGATTCCGTGTCTCCAGTGTCGGACGAAGAGGAAGACGAAGGTCCTCCGCGCGTCGTGCCCCGGACACATCCCCGCGTGCAACGGCATGAGGACGATATTGTCGCCCGCAGCAACGCTGCTGTGGCCCGGGAAGCAGAAGCGCGACGGGCCCCGACTCATGCGTTCGATCAGGCGCGCGACCCCGCGATGCTCGACCGCGTGCTCGACAAGATCTCCCAGCAGGGGATCGAGAGTCTTACGGCCGAGGAGCGCAAGCTGCTCGACGACCTCTCTCGCCGCCTGCGCGACCAGTAATCCGTGATGCCAAAGCCATCGCTACTCGAAGCTTTTCCGAACCCGTATCCGCGCCGCGACTACGAGATCGTGATGACCTGTCCGGAGTTCACATCACTCTGTCCGGTTGGGGGGATCGAGTCCGACGCAGAGGAACTGAAGGCACTCGAAGGTGGTGCACCTGATTTCGGGACGATCACGATCACGTATTCGCCGAACCGAAAGTGCATAGAGCTGAAGAGCCTGAAGCTCTATCTCTGGTCATTCCGGAATGACGGCATCTTCTACGAACGCGCCGTGAACACGATTCTTGACGACCTGGTCCGGGTTGTGCGACCTCGCAGGATGACCGTTACCGGCGACTTCAACACGCGCGGCGGAATCAAGTCGATCATCACGGCACGAGTGGGGCGAACGGCGAGGTAGGCGGCAGCGACTTGCCGACGCAATCAGCGAACGGTGTCGATCGCGCCGGAGCGCCAGCCGATGGATCCGCGCCGGCCCGCGTTCCACCGCGGATAGGTCCCAAGCCAGCGTACGTCGCGGCCCGTAGCGGCAATCTCGGTGATCAGCGCCTCGATGCCCGTGTCACCGGATTCGTGGTCAAACTCGACGAAGAATCGGTAGCTCCACGGTTCTCCCGTGGGCCGACCTTCGAGCCGACGCAGATTGACGCCGTGGCTCGCGAGGGGTTCGAGGGCATGGAGCAGTGCCCCTGGAACGTCGCCGACCGTGATCAGGAGGGTCGTGCGCACCGGGGTGCCGTCCGGAAGGGACTGGCGTGTGCGTGAGATACCAACGAAGCGTGTTTGCGCGTCGGGTCGGTCCTGAATGTCTGCGGCAACAACGGTCAGCTGGTGCGACAGGAGGGCCACGCGGCTGGAAACGACCGCGAACTGCGGATCCGCGAGGTTCTCGACGTCCACGACGGAAGCATCGGTATCGAGGACCGTATGTACGGTGATTTTGCTATTGGTGCGGAAGAACTTGGAGCACTGGGACAGCGCCACGGGGTGACAGAACACGTCGCCAACGGCGCTCAGCGGTGAGTCGAGCGCACCCAGCAGGCAGAGGTGCGACTGCACCACGGTTTCGGCCACGGCCACAATCTCCGGGGTGGCGTCTATGGCGTCGTGACTCGATTGGACGGACCCGAGGATGGTGTGTTCAATAGGGAGGGCGCCCCGATCGACCGCGCCCGAGGCGACCGCCGACGTGACATCGGCAAAGTCGCGGAATGGCACGAGTTCGACGTCGCCGCCCCACAATTGGTGGGCGGCTTCCTCGCCAAAGGCGCTCAATTCCTGCTGATAGGCAATCCGGAGCCGTTCCACTGTGTAAAGGAAGAATACGGCCCCCTATATGTCACATAAAGGGATGGGGTTGGCCTAAGATGCGGGCGGAGGTAAATTCTTCAGGCTTATGGCTAGGTAGCTCAGTTGGTAGAGCAGCGGACTGAAAATCCGCGTGTCGGCGGTTCGATTCCGTCCCTAGCCACTCGTTGGACCACGATCACGCTCAGTTCTGCTGTTCCGTGAAGCCACCTTGGTTGGGTGGTTTTTTTCTTTAGTGCCAATATTCAGGTAACACACGTTCTGGCAATAACTTATCAACCCTCAGGTTGACGACTCTGCCGGAGCCCGAGATTCAGAATCCTCTGGAGCAACTCTTCGTACGACACCCCTGCAGCCAACGCCGCTGAGGCGAACTCTTCCTTCTCTGCGATCTCCGGGTTGGGATTCGCCTCGAGAAAAAAGAACCGCCCCTCGGCGTCAAGCCGAAAATCGAGTCGCGCGTAACCGGTGAGCTCCAGGATTTTGTAGATGCGCCGCGCCACGTGAGAGAGCTTGCTTGTCAGCTCAGGCGGCAGGTCTGCTTTGCCGGTATCGATTCCGTGGCGCTGCTGGTATTCGACATCATGCTTCACCCGCGCCGTCGCAATGAGTGGCTCGCCCTCCGGGCGCTTCTTGGCCACGAGCTCCCAGGTTGGGTAAACAACGAGCCGATCATTGCCGAGCACCGACACATACAACTCGCGTCCCTCGATGAACTGCTCGGCAATGGCATCGGTGCCCACGCGTTCGTGAACGAAGGCCACTCGCTCAGCGAGCTTTTCGTCGGAATCCACGACGGACGCACGGGCGATCCCCACCGAAGCGTGCTCAATCAGTGACTTGACGATCAATGGAAACTTGAGGCGCGCGGGCCGGCGCACCTTGTGGCCGATCGGAAACACAGCGAAGTCGGGCACGCGAATGCGATGGTATGCCACGAGTTTCTTGGAGAGTGCCTTGCCGCGCGAGATGATCATTCCGCGCGGATTGCACCCGGTATATGGCATGTGTAGCAGTTCCAGGTAGCTCACGACATTCTGGTCGAAGAGCACCTCACCGTGGAACTCTTCAAGCAGGTTGAAGACGATGTGCGGCTTGTGCGCTTCCACCGCGTCACGGATGGGGAAGAGCTCATACTGCACCCCCAACGGGACCACTTCGTGGCCAATGCGCCGCAGTGTGCTCACGACATCGTATTCAGTCTTCGAGTCGAAGGCCTCCTGCGCCGACAACTGATCACGCGTTTCGTCGGGCACAAAATGCGGGTGCATCAGCGCGAGGACGCGGAGTTTCTTCATACCACAATCCAGTCGCGCCGGCCCTGCTTGGAGAGGACCTCCATCGTGCGCGCGGTGAGCAATACCATGAAGTCGGTGAGTAGTTGGCGGTCGCGGCCCAGTACCCGCAGGCCAAGTTCGCGGCAGCGGCCAATCATGTCGCCGAGGACCGTGTCGAGCGTGAACTGATACTCGCCCGTCCATCGCGAGACCACGCGGCGGATGGCACCGCGATGTTTGCGGAGAAACGCTGCGGCCGACTCGCGGCCGCGGAGGCGGGGGTCGTTTGAGAAGAGGCGGCGGAGATCGTCGTCCCAGGTTTTGGGGTATTCCACGGAATAGAGTGCGCGACGGTAGGTGTAGTGCTCAAAAAGCGTGAGGGAGAGTTTGCTGAGCGGATCCACGCGACTCCGGGAGCGCACCAGTGGCGCGACGTCGGCAAGTTCGCGCATTAGGCGGTCGACATACTGGAGTTTTCGGAGCGCCGGCCAGCCGGCGTATCGCGTGCGCCAATCCGAATGCGGCTGAAGCCAGACGGCGAACGTCTCGGCGAAGTCTTCGTCCGGATGGCTCTGCGCATACCAGCGACGGAGGTGCTGCACGTACTTCTTGCTGGCCGGATTGGGACGGTACGACTCCGGGTACGGTGTGGACGAGCGACCGAAGAGGCGCTGCCACTCGCGGCGACGGTGCAGATCATAGGCGTGTTGCACCGCGTGGCCGCACTCATGTCGGAGAATTCGCATGCACTCGGCGTGCGTGCCTCCCTCGACCTCGAGCAGCTGGGCGCGCTCCAGACGCATGAGGCGCGGATGGGCGAGATAGAACGGAATCGCGATGCCGGGGACGCCGCCCGGAGAGAACCACTCGTCGGAGAGCCAGGCGTGCGGCCGAATGAGCAGGTGTCGTGCGGCGAGTTCCCGCACCAGCTCTTCGAGACAGCCGGCGAGCCAAGTGCCCTCGATCGTGAGATCGAGATCCTTGAGCCGCAGTTGCAGCAGGCGCTTGGTGGGCCAGCGAGCCCAGGGCCGCGCGACACGGGTACGACGGGTTCGTGGCATTTATAGAAGACCAGCGGGGACGATGCGCCGAAGTGTGCGCGGTAGCAAGAGGCAGCCCGCCGTAGATGGGGAATCGCGCATCCAGTAGGATTCGCGGGTGAGCTCCCCTGCCAGTCCGTACGCGTCGCTGAAGCTCCCCAACTTCAGGTGGTACGTGCTGGCCGTGGTGGCAATGACGCTGGCCACGATGATTCAGGGGACGATTGTCGGCTGGCAGGTCTATGAGCTGACGCGCGATCCCCTCTTCCTCGGCCTCATTGGGCTGGCCGAAGCGCTGCCATTCATTGGAGCGGCGCTGTTTGCCGGTCACTTTGCCGATCGTCACGACCGGCGGACGATCGCGATCGTGGCACTCGTGGTGGTGTGTGCCAGTGCCGTGGCGCTGTTGGTGCTGCCGTCGATGCTCGCGGATTCTCCGAAACAGCTGGTGCGCGCGATTTTCGGCGTGATTGTCGTCAGCGGATTTGCGCGGAGCTTTTTGCAACCGGCGCGGCAGGCGTTAGGGAGCGAGGTTGTGCCGCGCGAACTCTTTGCAAACTCGGTTACGTGGCGCAGTGGTGCGTGGCAACTGGCGGCCGTGATTGGGCCAGCGCTGGGTGGTGGCCTGTACGCCGTTGGCGGCGTGCGGCTGGCGTACGCCGTTGACGCTGCACTCATCATTGCGGCGGTGCTGGCGCTGCTGATGGTGAAGCGGACAGTGGCTGCACCGCGTGCAACGGCGGGTCCGATTGGCGAGAGTCTGGCTGCCGGGATTCGTTTTGTGTTTCAGGAGCGGATTGTCCTTGGCGCGCTCTCGCTCGACCTCTTCTCGGTGCTCTTTGGCGGAGCAGTCGCGCTGCTCCCGATCTATGCCGCCGAGATTCTGAATGTTGGACCAACTGGGTTGGGCGTCTTGCGATCTGCGCCGGCCGTCGGGGCGGTGATTACGTCCGCCGTGTTGACGCACGCCAAACCATTCACGAGAACAGGACGGGTGTTACTGCAGTCGGTAGCGATCTATGGTCTCACCGTCATCGTGTTCGGCCTGTCCACGCATTTTCTGGTGGCGGTGATCGCGCTCGCCGTCGGCGGGGCGGCTGATATGGTCAGCGTGTTCATTCGCTCGACGTTGTTGACCACGCGTACGCCTCCCGAGATGCTCGGCCGGGTGATGGCCGTGAATGGGATTTTTGTCGGCAGCTCAAACGAAATCGGCGCATTTGAATCGGGTGTGACCGCGGAATGGTTCGGCACGGTGCCCAGCGTCGTACTTGGCGGCGCGCTCACCCTCGCCGTCGTTGCCGTAATGGCATGGCGCAACCCGACACTGCGCCGACTCGGCGCGATTGACGCGCCCGCCGGTTAGCGCGGCAGCAGTGCTTACTGCGTGGCCGCGATCGCCTTTTCGGCTGCGGCGACGACCGCGGCAGTGGTGATGCCGTACTCCTGATAGAGGCGTTGGAATGGCGCCGAGGCACCGAACTTGTCGATGCCGACGACAGCGCCGGTCGAACCAACGATTCCCTGCCACGACATTGTGTGTGCGGCCTCGACGGCAACGCGAGGCACGCCGGGCGGAAGCACCGCATCACGATAGGCCTGATCCTGCTGGGCGAAGAGCTCGAGGCTGGGTACGCTTACCACGCTCGTTGGTGTGCGTGCAGCAGCGAGTGTGGCCGCCGCTTCCACCGCGATCTGCACTTCAGAGCCACTGGCGAGGAGCACCACGCGTGGGTCTCTTGCGGAGACGAGCGTGTATGCGCCGCGCGCAACAAGCGATGCTGGATTTGCCGCCGCGCGCTCGAAAAGGGTCAGCTTCTGGCGGGTCAGCACGAGCGCGCTGGGGCCAGTGCGGCGCCGAATGGCCACGCGCCAGGCTTCGGCGGTTTCGGCTGCATCGGCGGGGCGCAGCACCAGCAGGTTCGGGATGCAGCGCAGCGCGGTGAGGTGCTCGACCGGCTGGTGGGTCGGGCCGTCTTCGCCGAGTCCGATGGAATCGTGCGTAAAGACATAGATCACCTGCCGGCCCATCAGCGCCGCGAGGCGAATCGACGGCCGCATATAGTCGGCGAAGACAAGAAAGGTGCCACCGTACGGGATGATCCCGCCGTGGAGCGCCATTCCGTTCATCACGCCGCCCATGGCATGCTCGCGGATACCGAAGTACAGGTTGCGGCCACCCGGGGTTGCCGAGGTCAGTGCCGGTGCGCCCTTGACCGTGGTGAGGTTGGAGCCGGACAGATCGGCGGAACCGCCGATGAGCTCAGGCACTTTTGCGGCGATGGCGTTGAGCACAGCCCCTGACGCGGCGCGGCTCGCCACGGCGCCGGTGGCCTGGTCGAACCGCGGTAACGCCGCCTCCCATCCTTGCGGAAGGTCGCCGTGTGTCCGGCGGCCGAACTCCTTGGCGTCGTCCGCATGCGCCTTGGCGTACTCAATCACGCGGCGGCGCCAGGCATCCTGACTGGCCGCGCCGCGTTCACGCGCCGTTCGCCAATGTGCCAGTGCTTCTGCCGGGACGTGGAAAGGCTCGGTCCAGGTCCAGCCGAGTGCCGTCTTGGAGAGTGCAATCTCTTCCTTGCCAAGCGGCTCGCCGTGTGCCTTTGCGGTATCGACGCGATTGGGGCTGCCGAAACCGATGTGCGAGCGGACGATGATCAGTGATGGGCGATCACTGGCCGCGCGGGCCTCGGCAATGGCAGCGTCGATGGCGGCGAGGTCATTGACGTCCGCGACGCGCGTGACGTGCCAGCCGTAGGCCGTGAATCGCGCGGCGACATCGTCCGAACAGGTGAGGTCGGTGGCGCCGTCGATCGTGATTCGGTTGTCATCGAAGAAGCCAATCAGCTTGCCGAGCTTCTGGTGTCCGGCGAACGAGGCAGCCTCGTGGGAAATCCCTTCCATCAGGTCGCCGTCGCCGGCGATGAACCAGGTGGTGTGGTCCACGACGGTGTGGCCGTCGCGATTGAACGTTGCGGCCAGCGTGCGTTCGGCGAGCGCAAAGCCAACGGCGTTGGCGACGCCCTGTCCGAGCGGGCCCGTAGTTGTTTCGACTCCCGGCGTGTGCCCGACCTCCGGATGGCCGGGGGTCTTGCTCCCCCACTGGCGGAAGTTCTTGATGTCGTCGAGTGAGAGGTCGTAGCCGGAGAGATGCAGCGATGCGTACAGCAGCATTGACGCGTGACCAGCAGAGAGCACGAACCGGTCGCGGTCGGGCCAGGCGGGGTCGGCCGGGTTGTGTTTCAGGTGCCGCGTGTAGAGCGCGTAGGCCAGCGGGGCGAGCGCCATTGGCGTGCCCGGGTGGCCAGACTCCGCGGCCTGCACCGCATCCATCGCGAGCGTTCGAACCGTGTTGATAGCGAGAAGTTCGAGGTCGGCGTGAGACACGGTGCGGTTCAAGAAGGACAAGTGTGACGTACAGAGCGGCGGACTCGCGAAAAATAGCGTGGCACACGAGGTGCCGCCGACGGGCTCCGCATCTATAATTGCGGGATGACCAGCCCCGTGACCGGGCAAGAGACTTCCACCGCGCTTTCGCGTGAACTGTCGGATTTCCTGATCGAACTTTCGATCGGGCTCCACAAGAACGCGATTTACCCGCCGGGGCACCCCCTGCTGGAAGGGGCGACTACGGGGCTCGCTCGGCGACTCGAAACGCTCCTGGCCAAGCGCGCGTCCCTCTCGCTCGGCGTGGCCCGTCAGCAGCTGATCATCGAAGGCGTTGCGACGGACGAAAACAACCCCGTACTGCGCGACCTGGCTGCACGCTTGCACCGGCATCACCTGGGTGCGGTGAAGTTCCTGCAGGGCGTCACCGGAGACGAAGTGGCCGACGCGCTTGCGACGGTGGCCGTGGATATCGGCCGTCGCGGCAAGCCGCTTGGGCTCGAAGGGCCCGACGTGCTGCAGAAGTGGGAACATGTTCGGCTATTCCCGCTGACCTTTGAGCAGCTGCAGTTGCTCGACGAGGACCCGGACGAAGCCAAGGGCGATTCCATGCGCGGCGACAAGAGCCGTGCCGCGCAGTTGTGGATTGGACTGGCGCGCGCTGCCGTGGCGGCCAATGCCGACGACGATGACGACAAGACGGAGTCGACCGACCCGGTGCTCGTTGCAAAGGCGATTGACGAGCACAAGAAGGATGCGGCCTACGACCAGGTGGTCGTGGGATATCTGCTGCAAATCGCGCAGGAACTGAAGGGAAAGGGCGGCAAAGATGCGGCCGCGCTGCAAAAGCGCATCTCGCGCCTGGTGGCGACACTGCAGCCGGACACGCTGTCGCGCCTGCTCAAGATGGGTGGCGATGCGCGGCAGCGAAAACAGTTTGTGCTCGATGCCACGCAGGGGATGGCCGTGGACGCGGTCGTGGAACTCGTGCAGGCAGCCGCCGACACGTCGGGCCAGAACGTCTCGCACTCACTCGTGCGGATGCTGTCCAAGCTTGCGGTGCACGCTGACGAGGGCGCGCCGCTGGGTCGTGCAGCCGCCGACGGCGCGCTGCGCGACTCGGTGCACAAGATGATCTCGAACTGGACGCTGGACGATCCGAATCCTGACGGCTATCGCCGGGCGCTTGAAAAAATGGCCATGGCTACGCCGGAGTTTCAGACCAGCGACGATGTGTATCCGTGCGAACCCGAGCGACTGCTGGCCATGGGCATCGAGATCGAGATGCTGGGCGACCCTGTCTGGAGGGCGCTGGCCGCACTATCGGCTGCGGACAATGTGAAACCGCTCCTCGACCTCCTTGAACACGCACCCGAGGGGTGGATGCGGGACACCCTTTGGCGGTACACCGCGTCGCCCGATGTGCTGCAGCGGCAGCTGCAGCAAAATCCGATTGACGTGGACGCGGTCGAGCGGCTGGTGACACGCATGGGAATCGCGGCGATTCCACCGTTGCTGGATGCGCTCGAGGTGGCAGACGAGCGGCAAGCGGCGTCCTTCATTGACCTGATCGTGGCCATGGGACGCGACGCGAGCCCCGTCGTCGCCGGGCACCTCGAAGGCTCGCGCGCCACGCAGCAACGCCTCATGCTCTCGATCATCAGCAAGATCGGGGAGCCGCCCGAAGGTTTTTCGTTCAGTACATATGCGCAGCATGCCGAATCGGCGGTTCGGCGCGAAGCGTATCGCGCGCTCATCCGGATTCCGGCCGAGCGCGATGATGCGATTGCCGCCGCACTTGGCGATCCGGATGAACGCATTGTGCGCCTGGCGCTTGGTGCCGCGATGGCCAACTGCCCGCCGCGCGCGGCGCGCGTGCTCATGGATCGCGCCGACGACACCACGTTGTCGGAAGAACTTCGCGCACTCGGCATCCGCGCTGCCTCGTCATTCAAGGCACCCGAGATATTGGCGTTCCTCCTGGCGCGAACCACCAGCAAGCGCCGGTTTCTGCGCCGGCATGCCCTGGCCGATGCCACACCAGAGATGCTCGCGGCGTTGTCCGGGCTGGCGATGCACTGGACCACCGATGCCGGCGCGCAGGACGTGCTCGCGGTGGCCGCGAAGAGCAGCGACAAGGAGATTCGCGACGCGGCGGGTCGCCGGGGAGGGTCAGCGTGAGCGCGGATGCTGCCAAATTTCTCAACGCGTTTGCGCAATCGCTCGCCACGATGGCGTTGTATACCGACAAGCATCCTGCACGCGAACGTGCGATCGATCATTCCTTTGAGCAGCTGAAACGCCTGCAGGAAACGAACCCGACGCCGCAGTTCTCATTCCTCGGGCTGGACGTGATCTACGGGCAAGTGGCGCTGCGCGAACTGAAGGACTGGGACTGGGGGCTCCGGCTCGCCAATGCCGGCGTGCAGCGCCTGGAGTTTCCGCCCACCGTCACGCGGGATGAATACGAGGGTTTTCTCGACGATGTGCTGGGACGCATCTCCCTGGTGGCGGCGGAGTCGTCCACGCGCAGCCCGGAACGGCGTTCGACGATCAAGTTTGGCGCCATCGGCGTTCGTGGCAGTGACCAGAAGCTCGAAGATCTCCTCCCGACCGCCACGATTGCGTATTCACTGAGCGAGGAAGCGGACACCATTCGCTGGTTGCACGACGAAGTGGAGATGACCGGCGAGTTGCCACTGCTCGAAGCCGAGAGCGTTGTGCGCTCGCTCTCGGTGGCGATGCACGGTGACCGGGACATCGTGATCCCGCTCCTGCAGTTGAAGGAGTTCGACCAGTACACGACCACGCACTCCCTGAACGTGAGCGTGCTGGCCATGGCGCTTGCCGAGTTCATCGGGCTGGGCGGCAAGGACGTGCGCGCCTTTGGCGTGGCGGGGCTGCTGCACGACCTGGGAAAAGTGCGCATTCCCAAGGAAGTGCTCACCAAGCCCGGGAAGTTGACGGATGATGAATGGAAGATCATGCGGCGTCATCCGGTGGACGGCGCCAGGATCATCTACGAGAGTGATCGTCAGCTCGACCTCGCTTCGGCGGTGGCTTACGAGCACCATATCATGATTGATGGCGGCGGGTATCCGTCGCGCCATTTTCGGCGCCAGCCTCACAAAGCGAGCAAGCTGGTGCACATCTGCGATGTGTACGACGCACTGCGCACGCACCGACCGTATCGGCCGGCAATGGAACCCGAGGCAGTGCTGGCGCAGTTAGAGCGCGGCTCAGGCCCGGACTTCGACGCCGAGTTGACGACCGCGTTCCTGCAAATGATGCGGCAGTGGGAGCGTCGGTTGGCGGTGGTGGACGACAAGACGCCGCTTCCCAGCATGGCCGGTCCGGCGCAAAACGCCGTGGATCAGGCCGTGGCCGCGGCGAAAAAGGCTATCGCCGACGGGGTTGCTGCGCGCGCGTCAATGCCGGTTCAGGTGGTGGCGGCTGTGGAGGCGCCCGCGCCGTTGGCTACGAAGGGCCTTGAGGACAGTGCCGCCGACCCCAAGCCCGCCCAGTAGCACGTAGAGGTAGAAGCTGTAGAAGCGCCACCAGAGCAATGCCCCGCCAAGGACTGCGGGCGTCATCGTGCTCCCGTACGCGTACTGAAACGCGAACTCCACGGCTCCGCCGCCTCCCGGTGCTGGTGCCACGGCTCCGCCGTAAAGGAACACGAGAGGCCAAAGGACCAGCGATGCGATCGGCAAGCTGGGGTCGAGCGCGAGCGCGATGATGGGGAGCACGGCCAGACGCAGCGCCACGTGCGCAACCGAGGCGATGAACGCACCGACCATGGGACCGACCGCGGCATGGCGCAGTGCCTTGAGGTTGACGCGCAGGGCACGAAGCGCCCGCTGCACGGCACGCCAACGCCCCGCGTGCAGTCCGATTGCCGGGGCCCATCGCGGTGGAGGACCCTTGGTGTGATTGTGGGCCATGGAATACGCGATGGCGCCGGCGACCAGCACGATGATGGCATATCCACCGATAAGAGCGGTCATCAAGCCAAGGACACTGCCTTGATCGCGGTAGATGACCAGAAAGACCGCGCAGAGCACGACGAGCGACCACGTCTCAAGGAGTAGTTCGGTGAACAGGATGAGCAGCGACGGCGCCGGAGCGACACCGTCTTCGGCAAGGACCAGGAAACGTGCCGGCTCCGCGCCGGAACGTGCCGGGGTGATGGAGGCCGCAAAGTCGCCCCCGAGGCACACCCGCAGCGACGTGCCAAACTTGAGGGGAATGCGAAGGGCCGCAGCGCTCCAATGGATCTTCACTGCGCGTGTCCCGATCTCCAGGAAGACGACGAGGAGTGCAAGCAGGTGCGCCCAGACGGGAAGCACGGGGTGCGGGCCCGGCTGCGAAAAGCCCGACCGGAGGACATACGCTGTGACTCCCGTCGTTACGCTGAACGAAAGGATGAGCAGCACCCAGCGAAAGGGGCTCACGCGCGCGCCGGCTGGAGCGACATTCTGGGGGGAGCCGGGTTGGCATGCGGCAGCGCTGGCATGCTCAAATCTACGAACGGGAATGCAGGGAGTTACGAGGACACCCCGCGGCCGGCGTGCCAGTTGCGGACCCTTGCACCGCGTTCAGCATCCGGGGACGTTTCAGAGGGTCTACTGTCGTTTATCAACCGGAGGATGGACCGATGATGTACCAACTCGTGCCGAATAGCTGGCGGCGCGCCACAGCGCTGTTCTTCACGATTGCCACGGCCGGATCACTTGGCGCACAGACATTCGACAGCGCCGCGTTTGGCGCGATGCGCTGGAGAGAGGTCGGACCGTATCGCGGTGGTCGTTCCGTGGCCGTGGCCGGGAGCCCATCCCGCGTGAATGAGTACTGGATGGGCACGACGGGTGGCGGCGTCTTCAAGACGACCGATGGCGGCCTCAGTTGGCAGCCGATGACGGACCGGTACTTCGGTGGCACGATCGGGGCCGTGCAGGTGGCCGAATCGAATCCGGACATCGTGTGGGTGGGCGGCGGCGAGACCCATATCCGCGGCAACACTGCGCCCGGCGACGGTGTCTGGAAGACGATGGATGCGGGCCGGTCGTGGACGCGCATCGCGTACTTCGACGTCAAGAACCACGTCAACCGGATACGGATTCACCCGACCAATCCAAACATCGTCTGGATTGGCGTGCTGGGGCATGTGTTTGGCCGTAACGAACAGCGCGGGGTGTTCAAGACGACCGACGGTGGAACCACCTGGCGACGTGTGCTCTATCGCGACGACGCCACTGGCGTCTCCGATCTCGTCATGGACGCGACCAACCCGAATGTGCTGTACACGGCGTTCTGGCATGCCTACCGCACGCCTTGGTCGATGAACTCCGGCGGCCAGGGGGGCGGCATCTTCAAGAGCACCGATGGCGGAGAGACCTGGAGCGAACTCACGGCAAACACCGGATTGCCGAAGGGACTCTGGGGCAAGGTGGGCCTTGCCGTTTCACCAGCCAAGGCAACACGCGTCTGGGCCTTGATCGAAGCCGATGAAGGCGGCGTCTACCGTTCGGACGATGGTGGTGTGAGCTGGGTGAAGCTCAACGACGAGCGTAAGCTCCGCCAGCGCGCCTGGTACTACTCACGCATCTTCGCTGATCCGAAAGACACGAACGTTGTGTACGGGCTGAACGTGCAGTGGTTCCGATCGCGTGACGGTGGACGAACGTTTCCGCAGGCGATCCAGGTGCCGCACGGCGACAATCACGACCTGTGGATTGATCCCGGGAATCCGAACCGGATGGTGCAGGCGAACGACGGCGGCGCGAACGTATCCATGAATGGCGGCGTGACGTGGACCGGCCAGGAGTACGCCACCGCCCAGATGTATCACGTGACGACGACGAACCACTTCCCGTACCGCATCTGCGGCGCGCAGCAAGACAACAGCACGCTCTGCGGTCCGAGCCGAAAGGCCGGCGGGATCACGATTAGCGACTGGGTTGACGCGGGCGGAGGCGAGTCTGGCTACATCGCGCCGCACCCCACGAACCCAGACCTGATTTTTGCCGGTTCGTACGGGGGATACCTGACGCGCAAGGACATGCGCACCGGCCTTGCCTGGAACGTGAATCCGTGGCCAGACAATCCGATGGGGATTTCGTCCGAGGACATCAAATACAAGTTCCAGTGGACCTTCCCTATTGTGTTCTCACCGCACGACCCGAACAAGATGTATGTGGGCGGCAGCCACCTGTTCATGACCCGCAACGGCGGGAACAGCTATCAAATCATCAGTCCGCCACTCGCGCGGAACGATCCGAAGACGCTTGGCGCATCGGGCGGCCCGATCACCAAGGACCAGACGGGTGTGGAGACCTACGGCGTGGTGTTCGCGTTTGCCGAATCGCCGGTGACGCCGGGCGTGCTCTGGGCCGGTACGGACGACGGGCTCGTGCAACTCAGCCGCGATGCCGGTGCCACGTGGAAGAATGTCACGCCGAAAGACATCGGTGACTTCACCCGCGTCTCGATCATCGAGCCGGGTCACTATGCAGCCGGTACGGCGTATGTGGCCGCGAACCGATATCAACAGAACGACTTCGCGCCGATTCTCTACAAGACGACTGACTATGGTGTGACCTGGACCAAGATCGTGAACGGGATCGCGCCGATGGAGTTCACGCGCGTGATTCGTGAAGACCCGGTGCGAAAGGGCCTACTCTATGCCGGCACCGAGCGTGGTGTGTGGGTGTCATTCAGCGATGGTGCGCAGTGGCAACGTCTCAAGCTCAACATGCCACCCGTGCCGGTGCATGACCTCGTCATCAAGGAAGGCGACCTGATTGCAGGCACACACGGCCGGTCGTTCTATGTGCTGGACGACCTCTCAATTCTTCGACAGATCTCGTCGGCGACGACGACGGCCGCCGTCCACCTGTACAAGCCGAGCGACACGTATCGCATTGAGTGGGGCGGTGGCTTTGGTGGACGCGGCGGCGGCAATGTGGGGCAAAACCCGGCCTCGGGCGTCACCGTGCGGTATTCGCTCGCCACGGCCGGCCAAGATGTCACGCTCGATTTCCTGGATGCCGCAGGCAAGGTGATTAAGTCGTTCAGTTCGCGCCCCGACACCTCGGCGCCAGCGGGCGGTGGCGGACGTGGAGGTGGTGTGCCGCAAGCAGCCCGCGTTCCCAACAACGTGGGGCTCAATCAGTTCAGCTGGAACCTGCGGTACCCGGATGCGGTGGTTTTTCCGGGAATGATTCTCTGGGCGGGTGACACGCGTGGACCCATCGCGCCCGCGGGGACGTACACCGTGCGGCTCACACCCGGTGGTGCGCGCCCCACCACGCAGACCTTCCGGCTCCTGAACGATCCGCGATCGCCAGCGACTGCGGCTGATCAACTGGCCCAGTTCAACTTCCTGTTGCAGATCCGCAACAAGGTCACCGAGGCGAACGAAGCGGTGATCTCCATGCGGCACGTGAAGTCCGAGATCGACGCGCGCGTCAAGCAGGCACAGCCCGCGGCGGCGGAGGAGCTCCGTTCGGCGGGCACGACGCTCGGTACCAACCTGACCGGTGTGGAAGCCGAGGTGTACCAGATCAAGAACCAGAGCGGTCAGGATCCGCTCAACTATCCGATCAAACTGAACAACAAGCTTGCGGCACTGACGGGCGTGGTCTCGTCGGCGCCCGGCCGGCCCACCGCACAGTCCGTGCAGGTCTTCAACGAGTTGGCCGTCAAGCTCGGCGCGCAGACGAAGAAGATGGACCAGATCTACGCCGAAGACCTGAAGCGTTACAACGAACTCCTCAAGAAACACGGGTTACCGGAAATCGATCCCAAGCCGAAGCCCAAGGTGGCGATGTAGCGTGAGCCAACGATCCGAGTCTGGATCTGCACGCGGGGTGGTTGTGCGTCCGGCGACGGCGCGCGACCACCCCGCGGTGCATGCGCTCAACGACGCATCAGTGCCGCATGTGAATGCGTTGAGCGCGGAGCAGTTCGCCTGGCTGGCAGCGAACGTCGATTACTTCCGGGTTGCCGAGGTGAACGGCGCGCTTGGCGGATTTGTCATGGCCATTCGCCGAGGCACGAGCTACTGGAGCGGGAACTA
>JARIET010000017.1 GCA_031127185.1 Gemmatimonadota bacterium
GACGCCGGGGCTCGTCCTCCCGCGTCCTCCCACGTCCCCCCACGTCCCCATAGTTTCCCCTTATGCAATACACCTCCCTCGGTACGACCGGTCTGTCCGTAAGCCGAATTGCGCTCGGCTGCATGACCTACGGCTCGTCGAAATGGCGCAGCTGGGTGCTCGATGAAGCCGAGGCACGCCCCTTTTTCAAGAAAGCGGTTGAAGCCGGCATCAACTTTTTCGACACGGCCGATTTCTACTCGGTCGGCGTCAGTGAAGAAGTCACCGGCCGCGCGCTGAAAGACCTGACCCGCCGTGACGAAGTTGTCATCGCCAGCAAGGTCTACTATGAAATGGGCTCGGGCCCCAACATGAAGGGGCTGGGCCGAAAGCACATTGTTCAGGCCTGCGAGGCAAGCCTGCGTCGCCTCGGCACTGACCGGCTGGACATCTATTACATCCACCGATGGGATCCGGAAACGCCCATTGAGGAGACCCTCGAGGCGCTGCACGACCTCGTGCGCGCGGGAAAGGTGCTCTACCTCGGCGCCAGCTCCGGGCCGGCGTGGATGATGGCGCGGGCACTCTCGGTCAGCGAACGCAACGGATGGGCGCGATTCGTGGCAATGCAAAACCACTACAACCTCGTCTACCGCGAAGAAGAGCGCGAAATGATTCCGCTCTGTAACGCGTCCGGCGTTGGCCTCATTCCGTGGAGCCCGCTCGCGCGTGGGATGCTCGCCCGCCCGCGCACCACAGACGGCAAGGTCACCAGCGCCGGCACCAGCCGTGCCAAGCTCGATGCGTACTCGGAGCAGCTGTATGATTCGCCGTCGGATTGGAATGTCGTTGACGCGGTCCAAAAGGTCGCCAAGGCACGTGGTGTCTCGATGGCCGAGGCGGCGCTGGCGTGGCTCCTATCGCGTCCCGGGGTCGCCGCCCCGATTGTGGGTGCGTCGAAGCTCGAGCAACTCGACGCGGCGATCAAGGCCGTCGACCTGACCCTCACCGCGGACGAGTGCGCCGCTCTCGAAGCGCCATACACGCCGCACGCGGTCCGCGGCTTCGTCATGGGCGAGTCCCGGCCGACGGGCGCGCCCAAGAGATAGCCGCGCGACGATGCGCGAGGCGATGCGCAAGCCATTTGCGAGGCGAGCGCGCCGGGTTCTCATAGGCGAGCGCATGGGCGCGGCTTTATCGCGCCCATTAGCTCGCCGAGAGAACACGGAAGCGAGCCGCCAGCGCCCGGAAGCGAGCCTGTTTCAACCGGGGGGCGGGCCGCGAGCACTAGTAGTTTCTCCTGACATTTTGTAGGCCATCAGCCTACTCCGTACGCGTCTCAGCGACCCTACTGTGCACGTGGGTCCGGTCCAAACGGAGGCGACCATGCTCAAAGTCCGCGATGTGATGTCCCGAGATATCGTGGCGTTCGAACCTGAGGCAGGCCTCCTTGATGCGATCGAGGTGTTGGCGGAACGTCATATCAGCGGTGCACCCGTCCTGGTGGGCGAACGCATCGTTGGCGTGCTGAGTTCTTCCGACATCCTTGAGTTCGTCGCATCGAACCCCGTTGCGCTCGCCGATTACGGCGACAGCGCAACAGCCGGCGCTTCGGAGGAGTGGAGCGCACTGGCCGGGCATACCGTCGGGGAAGCGATGTCAGGCGGGCCTGCCTGTACCCTCGCCCCAGACCACACCGTCCAGGAAGCGGCCGAGTTGATGCGTACGTCAGGGATTCACCGCGTCTTTGTCGTGGACCGCGAACGCCTGGTTGGCGTTGTGTCGTCCCTCGACATCACCAAGGCCCTGGCGGACCACAAGCTCGGTACCCGCACGTACGTGTTCCCGGACCGGGGCCCGTTTCAATAGGTGACGGCGGCCGGTGCGACGTGATTGCGTCGTGCCGGCCGCCGAGTATCCCGCTGTCGCACACAGTGCCACGCACAGCAACACGCACGAGGGTCATATGGCAAACACCGACCTCACGCGCCGCCCCATGTGGGCCGCGCTGCCCCGCATCACGTTCCCTGAAGAGTTCGGGACCACGCGCAACCGCCTCCGTAAGCTCTTCGATCAGCCGCTGATGCGGATGATGGATGAACCGCTGTTCAATGACGTATTGGCGGAGCCCGTCGGCTGGTTCCCGGCGGTCGACGTCTCAGAGTCCCCCGACGAGTATGCATTCACGGCCGAGCTACCGGGAATGGCACGCGAGGACGTCACGATCTCCTGGGACGATGGCGTACTCACCATCAAGGGCGAAAAGACGAGCGAACTCAGGAAAGACGAGAAGGGTGACCGCAAGATGCATCTCTGGGAGCGCACGTACGGCGCATTCCAGCGCGCATTCACGTTCCCGGCTACCGTCCATCCGGAGAAGATCGTCGCCGTAATGAAGGATGGCGTCCTGAAGGTGCATGTGCCCAAGACACCTGAGGCCAAGGCAGCGTCCCGAAAGATCGAGATCAAGCCGGCGTAGACTCCCGCCGGTGAGGGACGCGGTCCCCTCAGGCGCCTGGGAGCGCGGGCAGGTTGTTGCTGGATTGTTCCTACTTGACGACCTGCCCGCGTTTCACGACCACATCCACGTTGCGCAGCACGCCCATGTCGCGAAGCGGGTTGCCCCGTACCGCGATGATATCGGCGTACTTCCCGACTGCGACGCTCCCATTCTCCCGCTCAACGTTCATGGCCACTGCGGGCCAGAACGTCGCCGCGCGGATCACGTCCATCGGATCCATTCCGTACGCCCGCACCCAGGTGATCATCTCGCTGATGGTCGCGGGTCCGTGGAAACTGGCCGGCACTCCGGCGTCGGTCCCGATCAGCAGGCGCACACCAGACTCGCGCAGCTGCCTGAACTTGTTGGCCAGGGTCGGCTTGCGATTGGGCACGAATCGATAGTAGGTGAGCGTATCGAGTCGTGCGAGCGAGCCGCGGATGTCGCGGGCGACTGAATCGGCGAGCCCAAGCCGCCATGCGGGATCGTCCAGGAACTCCAGGTCATCGCGACGCGCGTCGAAGTTGGTCAGCACATCAATCGTCGGCGTCCAGAAGAGCGGCGGCTTGTTCCCCTGCGCAGCACGTGCGCGCAGTCCGTCAACGATGTCCGCCGGATACTCCCAGGCCGTCGCCAGTCCTGTGTGTTCAAATCCATCAACGCCGGCAGCGAGGCCACGACGGATCTCCTCAGGCCGGTGCGAATGGGCAATCACGGGCAGACGATGCTTGTGCGCCTCGTCCACGACGGCCCGAATCTCCTCCATCGTCATCTCGTCCTGATCGATCAACTTGATGACGTCCACTTTCGCCTCAGCCAGGCGGCGCACCTTGGTGCGCGCATCCTCCGCCCCGTTCACCCCCCAACGGAATGCCTCAGTGCCCGGATATGGCGTGTGCTGAATGAACGGTCCGCTCATGTAAATGGTCGGACCAGGGATTTCTCCGCGGGTAATCCGCTCTCGCACGCGAAGCATGGGCTCCAGCGGCGAACCGAGGTCGCGCACGCTCGTCACTCCAGCCAGGAGCGTCTGACGCGCAGTGGCCGGAATGATCTGCGGCTCCAGCAACGGCGGATACTTCAGGTCCCAATGTGCGTAGTTACCGTGCCCGGCGAGCATCAGGTGCACGTGCATGTCCCAGAGCCCCGGGAGCACGAACATGCCCTCGGTGCTCACGACCCGCGTGCCGGGCGGCACCGCCAGCCTGCCCACCTGCCCGATCGCCGTGATGCGCTGCCCGTCCACAAGCACCACACTGTTGGTAAGGATCGGCCCACCATGTCCATCAATGAGAGTGCCGCCTACGAGCGCGAGTGTCGCGCGCGCCTGTGGGGCAGGCGTCTGGGTGCGGGCTACAACCGGGACGGTGATGGCGGCGATCGCCGAAACTGCCACGAGCCCGGAGGCGTATCGGAGTGCGTTGCGCATTCGGCAACGCTACGCGCAATGGCCCCGGCTCGCCAGATCGAACGTTCTGCGGCCCCAATGTGTCGAAGCACAGTCCCACTTCCGCCGGCCAGCGCTCTCCCTCACTTTCGTCGGATGCCTCGCACACGATTCGCGCTCATTCCGCTGCTGTTGGCCATCGCCGTCCCGGCGACCGCTCAGGACGCTGGCCCGCTTGCACTCCTGCTGCCAGTCTCGGCCCGCCCTGCGGCGCTCGGCAACGCCTGGGTCGCCGGCCGCGACGAGTACGCCGTCTTCAGCAACCCCGCCACCGTGAGCGCCACCACCGGATTCGGAGTCACACTCGGCGCCTATGGCAGCGACACCAAGACCATCGCCGCCGTGAGTGGCGCCACCGTTGGCAACTTCACGCTGGGTTGGGGTGTGCACCTCGTGGATTTCTCGACGTCGCGAACGGACCCGACCTATCCATTCGCGCCGGCGGCGCTGACCGGCAGTGGCGACGCCGACAACTTCAGCATGCTCGCGCTGATGGCCGTGCGGATGACCAAGTGGAGATTCCAGCTCGGCGCCTCGGCGAAATACACGCAGGACATCGCACCGCGCGAAACATCGGGCTCCGCGCTCCTCGTCGTGCCCGAACGTGGCAATGCGCTGCTGCTCGACGTCGGCGCCACCCACGCGCTTTGGACTGGCACGGCCGGCCTCGCGGTTCAGAACATCGGCGAGCCATATCGCATGGGCGGGCGCTACGTTGCTATCCCCTCACAGATCGCACTGGGGTGGACCAAGCAGCGCCCACTTGGACCGCTCGACTTTGGATTTGCATCGCAAGCCACGCTGCGCCGCGGCGGCTGGCTCGGCGTGGGTGGCGGTGTGGACTTCGGCTGGAGTTGGATCGAGGGTTATCAGGTGGGCGCCCGCATCGGTGCCCGCCGCACGGAGACCGGTGACGAGCGGCCGGTGGCGCTCGGTGCCACGTTCAATGCCGACCGGCTCAACGTCGAGTACGGGATCGGGTTCTTCGCCAACGACACATATGCCCACCGCCTCACGCTGAGGTGGCGATGAACCGCCCGCGCGCCCTGACCAACGGCCGGCCCATGCGCATGCTTGCCTGGACACTTGCTGCCTGCGCCGTCGCCGCCGCCTGCACGCAGCCGCTCAAGTTTGCGAAGGACGATTCCGGCATCGTCCTCGCCAATCAGACAATCACGGCTCCCAATCCCGCCGAGAACGGTTCATTCCGCGTGAACCGGATGTTCTACGGGTCGGGCACCGACAAGCGACGACCCGAATTCAAGGATTCCGTCACCTACAAGACGAAGGCGGTGGACATCTCACCATTCGTCACCGTTCCACCGGCCACCGCGAACGATCGCAAGGCTTGGTGGGGCTTCGACATGAAAGCCGTGCCCGTCAATGGCCGCGTCTGGTACCCCGAGGGGAATGGGCCCTTCCCGCTCGTGCTGGTCGTACATGGCAATCACAACCCGCAGGAGTTCTCCGATCCGGGGTACGGATACCTCGGTGAGTTGATGGCGTCGCGCGGGTACATCTTCGTCTCGGTCGACGAAAACTTCATCAATGGCCTCAGCGCCGAGAACGACGGACGCGCGTGGATGCTCCTGAAGCACCTTGAGTCGTGGAAACGGTTCAATGATTCCACCGCCGGTCCGCTCGCGAAGAAGGTGGACATGGAGCGCATCGTGCTGATGGGGCACTCGCGCGGCGGCGAGGCGGCGGCAACGGCGGCCACCTTCAACAAACTGAAGTTCTACCCGGACGATTTCCGTCAGCGCTTCAACTTCAATTTCGCGATCAAGGGCGTTGTCGCGATTGCACCGGTGGACGGGCAGTACCAGCCGTCGTCGATGCTCACGCCGATGGAGAACGTCAACTATCTCCTGATGCACGGCTCGCACGACGGCGACGTTTCGACATTCTCCGGGATTCGCCAGTACGAGCGCCTCCGGTTCACGGACGGCAAGCCGCACTTCAAGTCCGTGATCTTCATGTACCGGGCCAATCACGGGCAGTGGAACAGCGTCTGGAACAATAAGGACAACGGCCCGCGCAGCGGGCGCTCGCTCGACCTGCGCACCCTCGTTCCCGTCGAGGACCAGCGCCAGATGGGCAAGCTCGTCATCTCGGCATTCCTCGAAGCAACATTGAACGGTAAGCACGAATATTTGCCGCTCTTCCGCGACCACCGCACCGCCGGGCGCTGGTTCCCGAAGTCGCTCTACACGACGATGTTCCAGGAATCGAGCTATCGGCCGCTGGCGCAGTTCGACGAAGATGTTGACCTCACGACCGGCCTCAACGGCGTCACGATCGCGGCGGACAGCGTCTCGACGTGGCGCGAAAATGTGATTCCCTTCCGTGGGCGCGGCACCGACAACCAGCGTGACAACGCGGCCTGGGTGGGATGGAATCGCAGAATCGCCGGCCCCGACACGATGAAGTTTGGTCAGGTCGCCCGGCTCACGATCAGCATTCCGGACTCCGTCGTACGCGCGTGGAACGTCAGCGAGCGCGGGGCCGTCTATCTGTCCGTCGCGCCCACCAGGGACAAGCCGGGCCCGCGCGCCGCAGCGCGGGATACCACGAAGCGCGACACATCCAAGGCTGCCGTCGAAGCGCGCGCGAAAGCAGCCCGCGACTCCGCCAGGCGCGCGCCCAAGCCGCCCAGGCCCAATCCGGATGCCGACACCCTGCCAGTGGACTTCACCGTGGAACTCGTGGACTCCGATGGCAACACCGCGCGCGCACCGATCGGCCGCTATGGCGCCGTGCGCCGCCCACTGGACACGAAGATCTATCGGCGAGCGGGCCGCGACGCGCAGCGCTTCAGCAACCTGTTCGAATACGTCCCCCAAACCTACGTGCTGCCGCTCGCTGACTTCATGGGTGCCCCGAGCAACTTCAACCCTGCGAAGCTGCGCTCCATTCGCCTCGTGTTCGATCGCGCACCGCTTGGCACCATCATTCTCGACGATGTCGGCCTGTCCCCCGCCATGGACGCTACCTATCTCGCCTCCCCGCTGCGCTCTCCATAAACGTGTGCCAGGTAGACAGTTGGACTGGCCCGCCGTGAGGATTTTCCTTACGGCGGGCCTTGCTTTCCGCTGACTGTTGCTTTCCCTCTGCGCCGTAGCTTGGACTCAGCCTCTCTCAGGAGTCCATTATGCGCACGACAAGATTCGCTGGCCGCGCCACCGTCGTACTCGCGCTGGCGCTCGCGGCCTGCGCTCCCGCCATAAGCACCGGCATCAACACCGCCCCGGACCTCAGGCCGGCCGCCTATCGCACGTTTACATGGGACATGCCCGACCAGTTCCCGACCGGCGATCCGCGTCTCGACAACAATCCCTTCTTCATGCGCGAACTCCAGAATGCCGTCGCCTTGCAGCTGCAGGGCGTCGGCCTGCGCGAAGTCACCGGGGATGCCGACCTGACTGTGCACTTCCATGCAACGGTGCGAAACCGCGTCGAGGTCTTTGAGTCGGACCAGCGCGCCGGCTACGTGCAGCCCGGGTCGCACACGCAGATCCACGAGTTCGAGGAAGGCACGATTCTCGTTGATGTCGCCGAGCGTACCGGCCGCAAGATGATCTGGCGCGGCTGGCTGCAAACCGATGTCACCGGCGCTATCGAGGACAACGCGGAACTCACCGACCGCGTGCGTCGCGGAATGACGGAGCTGTTCAAGAAGTTCCCGATGACGGTCGTCGCGAAGTAGTTGTGATAGTTTCCGCGGCATGACTTATGCCGCCATCACCGGCTGGGGTGCCTGCATGCCCCCAGCCGTTCTCACAAACGGCGATCTCTCGACCTTCCTCGAGACGTCCGACGAGTGGATCACGTCGCGAACCGGCATGCGTGAGCGCCGTATCTCGCACGTCCCAGCCGCAGAACTCTCGACGGTTGCCGCAGCGCGGGCCATCGCCTGTGCAGGACTCACCGCCGCGGATATCGAACTGATCGTGTACGGCAGCTGCAGCAACGAGGAGCAGGTGCCGAACAGCGCGTCCGGTGTCCAGCTGGCGCTTGGCGCCACTCATGCCGCGGCGATGGACATCAACACAGCATGCACGAGTTTTCTCTACGGGCTCTCGACCGCTACCGCGATGATTCGCACAGGCGTGGTGAAGAACGCCGTGGTGATCGGAGTGGAACTGATCAGCCGGTACATGGATTGGAGCAACCGCAACGTGGCCGTGCTCTTTGGCGACGGCGCTGCAGCGGTCGTGCTGCAGGCGACCGACACCGAGGAAGGCGTCGTTGGCAGCGTACTCGGTTGCGATGCCGAGGCACGGCCCACACTGCGCGTGCGAGGCGTGGGGCTCGCGTATTCAGGCTGCAACATCACACTCGGCGACACGGCCTGGGATTTCGACGGCCCACAGATTTTCAAGCGGGCCGTGCGGGCCATGAGTGATGCATCGGGCCGTGTGCTCCATCAGTGCGGTGTGACCGCCGATCAGGTCGACCTGGTCGTGCCCCACCAAGCCAACCTGCGCATCATTGAGGGAGTGGCCAAGTATGCGGGCATCCCGATGGAAAAGGTGATGCTCACGGTGCAGAAATACGGCAATATGAGTTCGGCCACCGTGCCCGTTGCACTCGTCGAAGCGCTGGAGCAAGGCCGCGTAGCCCCGGGTGCGACGATCCTGATGCCGGCCTTCGGCGGCGGACTCACCTGGTGTTCGATGCTCGTGAAGTGGGGCCAACGCGTGACTCCGCTCGGTCAATCGTCCGCGGCGCTGCCACCGGCCACGAAGACGGCACTGGAATTGGTCAACGATATTCGTGCCACGCAGGACCCGCATGGCCGCTCGGCGGCGGGACTGAGCCGCGCGCTCGGTTCGGAAATGCCTGCGTAGCGCGTGGCGAGTGCGCCCGGCGAAAAACGCCTAGCGGAACGTGCCGCCGCCAACCCCGCAACTGGCAATGCGAGGGTTGAAATAGAGCTTGCTAATGGTTGTGAGCAACTCGGCGCCCGGCCCCTCGCGCACAAGCAGCGCGTAGATCGACGGATCGCCGAGTGGCCTTGCCATCAGGTCGATCACTGCCCGTTCGCTCGGGAAGCGCGCCAGGTCGGCCTTGAGTGCCTCGGCCGTGTTCCTCACCAGGTCGTCCTGACCGAACGCCACCTGCCGGAAACTCTGGCAACCCGCGGCGTTCAGCAGCGTCAACGTTTCGATCCGCATCGCGCGCGTCAATTCGCGCGCACTGATCCTCGCCACCATCCGAGGTCGCACCTCGGCCAGGTCCCCGCGTGCAATCGGCTCCAGCACGGCCGGACGCCTGTAGCCTGCGACAGCCGCCTCAGCGTCAGCCGCCAAGGCGCGTCCTCGCGCGTCTCCCGCAAGTGTGAAGTACTGAATCAGCGCGCTCCGCCCGGTATTGAGTACGGCGGTGCCGGCGAGTTGATCAACCAATAGCGGCGCGTTTTCCACAATCGCAGCGCCAAAGGAGATGATGCCTCGCAGCACGAACTCGGCGGAGTCGCGGCGTCCTTCGGAGAGATGCCAGGCAGCGCGGGATACACCCGCCTGCGCCAGCCACCGCGTCCCACGGTTCCCCATCGTCGGGAGGTAGACCAGGTGCGCACCGGCGCCAAACGGCACGACCAGCCTCCCACCAATCACATCAACCGCGCTCGCCCGCGAGACGAGATCAAACGAACGCCAGATCTCCGCCGATCCAATCATGCGCAACGCCTGCCGTTGCAACGCGGTCAACGGTCGGCGCGCGAACTCGAGAATCTTGTTCGGGTCAGGCACGCCATTGACGAGCGAGACGCCGGGAAAGATGTCCGGCGGAATCGGCAATGTGCGCCATGGCGCCGACGGGCGGCTCGCGATGTCACGATAAGTGAAGCCAGACAACGGCCTCGTGGGATCCGACGTCAGCGCCGCCAACGCGACGCCGGCTGCGTCGGGCGTGATTGTCGGATCGCTCGCAAGCCGATACGCCACCGTGACCGGATTGGCCGCCGCACGCTCGTGGGTGTTCGAGTAATTGCGTGCCCTCGCGAACCGCGTGTTCACGGCGGTCACGAATCCGACTGTGGCCACCCAACCAAGCACGTACATCACACCGAGCGTAATCGCCGCGGTCCTGGCCCAACTCAGGAACCCACGACCCACACGCTTGGCCGCGCTCGGCTTCTGGCGATCGTTGCCGGTGGCCGCCAGCGGTGCCGCACGACTTGCGCCCGCACCGCCGAAGATGTTGTCGTAGCGGCCGCGTTCGTCCTGCTCGACTTCGGGCTCTTTGTCCGACTTCACTGAATCACCCTCGACTCCCAACCGGCCAGTGCGCAGGTGCTCAGGCGGGGATTGACGTAGATCCTTCCTGCCACGTCAGCCAGTCGCATGAGGGCGGAGCTCTCCGACGACAGACCGAGCGCTGCGGGGTCCCCAATTCCGCCACCTTGGATCAGGTCCACCACAGCCACTTCCGACGGGAAGCGCGCGAGATCGCGGCGCGCGGTCTCGAACGCGCTGCGTGTCTCCGGGTTAGGCCCGACGACCAGCTCGCGAAGATTTCCACAGCTGCTCCATCGCAGTCCCTCCAGCGCCTGGTAGCGCACGCCGCGGCCCAGCGCCGGCGAACCAACGGCTTGAATCAACGCCCGACGCTGCGCATCGCGATCCGAGAGACTGAGGTCCTGGAGCAGTGCCGGCAACGGAGCCCGCGGAGCCGCCGCGATGGCCGCAGCCAGCGCCGGACCTCGTGGGTCCTTCGTGACGGCGAACAGCTCTTCGAGGCCCCCGCGACCAATCCCGGTGATGACGTTTCCAATGAGCTGCTCAATACTGGTCGCGGCGTTGTCGTGCATCGCAAAACCGAACGACACCACCGCACGGAGCGCCGCCTCGGCAGAATCTTGCCGGCCCTCACTGAGATGCCACGCGGCGCGCGAGACACCGGCGTACGCCAGCTCTTTCGTCGCGGCGAACCGCAGGATCGGCATGTTCCAGTACGTGGCGTCAGCCCCGAACGGAGGCAAGAAACGCCCGCCCACCAGATCGACGCGCGGCGCGGCGGCTACAAGGTCATAGGTCCGCCAAAGCGGCGCAGTCCCAATCAGACGCAGCACCTCGCGTTCTTTCGCCGAAAAACCCTTTGGGACGGCCGCGATCAATCCGAGGGACGGCGGCCCCCACCACGTTGAAGACCGCACACCGGCAAAGAGCGCCTTGTCGAGTGGCGGCAGATGTTGCCACGGGGCACTGACGCGCGCAGCGGGCGCGCGGCGCTCGAACACACCTGCGCCGCGGGATTCTGGCTGGAGAGATTCAAAAGCCAGCCCCGCAGTCATCGGTGTGATGGCAACGTCGCGGGCGACCATGAACTGCCTGACGGGCTCGGCGAGCAGCGACTTCTCCGCAATTCCAATCAGATGCGGAGGCCGCCATGTCGCGCGGTTCATCCCTGCGACTCCAAGGGTGAGCGCGAACCACCCCAGCACATAGGCAACGGCGAGTGTGATGGCCGCGTCGCGCGCCCAGGACCGCATGCCGCGTAGAATGCGCGCAGCGAGACCCGCCGGTGCCGCGCCGGTCGTAGTCAGCGGCGCCCCACAGTACGGGTCGGCACCATCGAATATGGTGCCGTAGCGGGTACGCGCTGCGGGGTCAGGAGTATCGATACGGTCCGCCATTCCATGAGAACTTCGCCCGTGCCGCATGGCCGCGCCACTCTGGTGTGTGGCGGCCCCTCCCGGAGGGTGCGGTGACCCGTGACTCCGGGATACCTTTCCGGGTGTCCGCATCCATCATTGAGGAGATCACCATGAATCCCCGTCGAGTTCTCGCGGCGCTTGCTCTCATGACCACGGCAGCTACCGCTGCCTCCGCGCAGGGCGTCACCGTCACGCTGACCGAGTTCAAGGTGCAGATGAGCCGGGATTCGGTGCGCGCGGGGCGCGTGACCTTTCAGCTGATGAACAGCGGCGCCACATCGCACCAGGTTCAGGTGAAGGGGCCCGACACTGACAAGACGAGCGCCGTCATCAACGCCAAGCAGGCAGGGTCGCTGGTATTGACGCTGAAGCCGGGCGAATACGACATCATCTGCCCCATGGCCGACGGCAGCCACAAGATTGCCGGCATGGTCGCCAAGCTGAAGGTGTACGCACCGGCACCAGCACCGCCGGCGGCGAAGAAGCCGTAGCGGCGGCGTAAGCGGGAAAGCAGCACGACCGCAGGCGGGTCGTGCGAGTCGACAGCGGTCCCCCCCTATCCCCAGCCTGTGAAACACCCAATGCCCAGCCGACGCTTCGCGCCCTTTGCGTTCGTGTGCGTTGCCCTGCTTGTTGCTGCCTGCACCGATCGAGGGCCTGCAGCCCCGCCGACCCCGAAGCTGCTCACCATCACGGTCGACACCACACGCCTCCTCGTCGGTGATTCGCTAACACTCAGGGGCACGATCACGCTGTCGAATGGCGCCACGGGGACCGGCGCTATTTCGTGGGCCAGCAGCAACCCGGCCGCTGTGACGGTAAGCGCCAGCGGCATCGCGGTCGCCGTCGCCAATGGCAGCGCCATCATTACCGGCACCAGCGAACAACTCTCGGGCACCATCAGCCTGACCGTGTACGACAGCAAGCCGGTCGAGCAGCTGAAAGTCGTGGGGTCAACGGCCACGGTCACATCGACCCCAGCGCAAATCGCCGCCGGCCAGATGACACTCGTCTCCGCCGCACCCGTTTCCGTCGGCGACATACTCGTCGGCACCCAGGCCGGCAGCTATCTGCGCAAGGTGACTGCAGTGTCTGGGACGGGCACCACGCAATCGCTCAACACCACGACGGCAACGCTCGACGACGCGTTCGTGGATGCGGATCTCGACGTCGCTGACGAGTTCAGCTTCGCGGAGGCGCTGCGCGCACCAGTCAACCAGCCGGCCCTTCGCGCCTCCTACAGTCGCGGCGTTTCGATCACCCCGGACGGCAGGATCAACCTCAACGACGTCACGTTCAACCTGGTCAATACCGTGGCCAGCGGGCAGGCGTCGGCGAAGATGACACTCAGCGGCAGCCTGGGCGCCCGCTTCGGGAGCGCCGCCAGGCCGGGAACGGAGTCATTTGATTTCAAGCTCCGGATCAAGAACGCCAGATTCAAGCGACTCAGGGCGGTGTCCACGCTGGGCTTCAATTTCACCGGCTCAGTCAAGACCGAGATCAGCGGCAACTTCGCGTCGCAGATCGGATTCCCGCGATTCGAGGCTCCGATCATCCCGTCGCTGGTGCTCACGAAAGGCATCGACGGTGTACAGTGCGTGTTCGTCGGCATCGTGCCCGTGTGTTACAAGGTCACGATCCACTTCAATGCGTATGCGGAACCGTTCGCCAACGTGACCGGCACCATCACGCAGAACGTGAACGTCAACTACGGCATCACCGCGGGCGTCGATTTCAACAACGGCTCCTGGAGCACCGTTGCTGATCCGTTCGGCGGAACCACGGCCTCCCAACCGAACTTCAACCTTGGCGGAAGCGTCGGGGTTCAATTTGGCGTTGTGCCAGAGCTCGAAGTGCTGCTCTATGGCGCCGCGGGACCGTTCGTCGGCCTCGATGCGAATGTCGCCCTTGAGGCCGGCTTGCAGAACAACGGCTTCAATTGGTTCACATTGATTGACGGCGGGTTCTCGCTCGTCGTCGGCGCACGCGCGGTGGTCCTGGGGCACACACTGGCGCAGTACAGCAACTCCATCCAACTCGGGAACCGGTTCAGGATTGATGGAGCCGACGGGGCCGCCGCGACGGCTACGGCGAGTCCGGCCAGCGCATCAATCGGCATCGGCGCGACGCAGGTGCTGACGCCGACCGTCAGGTCGATCCTCGGAGGCCTGGTGCTTCCGGCGGGGACGTTTAGTTGTACCTCATCGAACACGGCAGTCGCAACCACAACCGGGTGTACCGTCCGGGGCGTTTCCGCCGGAACCGCCACGATCACGTTGGCCTCCACGGCCTATCCCGCCGTGAGGACGACGGTCCCCATCACCGTCACTTCCGGACCGCTCGCGAGCGTCACACCGGCAACGCTGGGTGTCAACCACGAGTTCAGCCTCACGGCGTGCCCGCAGTTCATCAACAACATCACCATCCGGAACACGTCCACCGGCCCGATCACCTGGACAGCCGTCTCGGGTAATGCCGGGCTGACGCTCGAAAGTACGCTGGCCAGCGGCGAACTGGCGACGCCCAACACCAGCCGATCCGGAACGGTCCACTTCAACTGCGCGTCGGCCAATTCGTTCGTCACTGACATCACCTTCACCGTCCGCAACGCAAACGGTTCTGTCATCCAGACGTTCACGGTGCGCGTTACCGTGACGGTGATCATCCCACAGGAACAAATCGCGAGTGCGAACCAGGTCGAACTGGGGCCATTCGTAGACCCGAAGGCCGGGCAAGCCGGGGCTTTCGCAACAGGATAGGGCGCCGATCGTGTCGGCCGTGGGCGGCCGGCGGGGTACCAAAGCAGCGCGCCGGAGGCTGTGGGCCGCCGGCGCGCTGCTAACTCGTTTGTTACGTCGACAGAGCCAATCGGGACGGCGGGATTCGAACCCGCGACCCCCTGAACCCCATTCAGGTGCGCTACCGGACTGCGCTACGTCCCGTCATGCCTTCCCGCGGACCGTCACCAACCTGCCCGGCGGGAGCCCACAAATCTACTCGCCCGCGCGCGCAAATGCCTCCACCTGTTGGGCGTGCGCCTCCCCGTCCTCCTCCCCCAGCTGCACGAGCCTCTTGATGTAGTCGTGCTGGAACAGGATGAAACTGAGCACATCCGGGCTGGCCGTTTTCCCGGTGCCCAGGCCACGGGTGAGGTACTTGAAAAGCGCCGGCAGTTTCGGCTCGAACTGTGCGGCCAGTCGCCCCAGATCCTGCGATGGCCGTATCACCATCATCTCCACCGTGCGCATGCCGTCGCGCCGCTCGGGAGGCATTCCCTCGAGGAGCTTGTTCACCCGCTGCAACCGCAGGATGTCCTCGTCGATCAGGTCGAGGAAAATCGCGTTGTAGAGCGCCCCCAGCACCTGGGCCGGCGGCGGATACCCCGACACCTGCGGCGCTTGCGCCTCGACCGACGAGCGGCGATACCTGGTGGAGATCGTCATGATGCGCGTGGCGCCAAGGTGCAGCGCGGGCGAGAGCGGGGCCGTGAGCCGGATGCCGCCGTCCCCGTACCATTCCCCTCCAACCGGGATCGCAGGAAACAGCATCGGCAACGCGCTCGACGCCAGCACATGCTCAACAGTCAGCCTGGCGTGTTCACTGCGCCGCTGGGGCCGCTGCCAGAGCGCCACGGCATCGCCTTCCACCCAGGTCACCGACTGGCCCGTGGTGTAGCTCGAGGCGGTCAGTGCCACGGCATGCAGGGCACCTGACTGCAGGTTCTTCCGAATGCCCTCGATCGAGCCGTCGCTCTTGGGACGTAAGGCGCGATTCAGGAATTCGCGCAGCGGCTGCGTGTCCACCATCCCGCGCATCGGTTCACGCCCGCTCCCGATGCCGCCGGACGCCAGGCGCGCTCCCCAACGGAACACGTTCGTGAGCAACGTGCTGGCGCGCACATCGTAAACCTGCTCAGGCGAAAGGCTGAGCCACAACTCCACGAGGTCCGCGGCTGAATGCGGCAGGGTGCCGGGCGTTGCGGCCAGATGCACTGTGTTCACCGCACCGGCCGAAATCCCGGTGAGAACGGGAAACCGAAGCCAGGGACAGCGACGCGCGATTCCGCGGAGCACACCCGCCTGATACGCCCCGCGCGCACCGCCGCCGCCGAGCGCTAACGCCAACACGATGTCGTCACATTTCGCACGGAGCGAAATGTAGGGCCCGGGTCAGACCCAGACGAATGACCGGATTCCGCGCGCTGCAGGTGGACGGCAGCCGCCGCGGACCGGCATACTTAGCCGCATGGCCGACCGGCTCACCCGATCCATCAGCGCGGAAACACCCTCCCCGGGTGGCCTCGGCGCGTCCCAACCGGTTCCGAAGTCGCTCCGCGTCCCTCGTGGAATGCTCCTGGGCCTCACAATCATTTACCTCGGCCTTGGTGAATTTTTCGTCATCCGGTTGGCCGAATCAGCGCGCCAGGCCGCTGCGGACATGCTCGAGTCGCGCGCACAAGCCGTCGTGGGCGCGCTCGACCGGGTCGCGGACCGCGATCGCAGTGCTGCGATGACAGCAGCGAACCTCCCCGAGGTCCGCGCGTTGCTTGCGGCGGGGCGCACCGAGCCACTCCTGTCGGCCACGCGCGTGGAGCCGGTGACTGAACGCCTCGGTCCGCTGATCCAGGCCACCCGCATCGAGGGAATTTCGTTCCTCGATCCGCGTGGCCGCCCACTCCGCTTCACGGGTGACGACACGGTCGCAATCGCGACCATCCCCACGACTCCTGCATTCGTGCAGGTGGCACTGGCGGACCGGTCTGCAGTCTCCGATGTGGTGCCAGCGGTCGTCCGCACCGCTGATCCCAATGGCATCACCCGCGACAGCGTGCCGGTGATGTTTGTCGGCGCCGCGGTGCGCGATGCCGAAGGCGGTGTGCTTGGCGTCGTCGTCCTCCGAGTGCGCCCGTCCCAGCGAATTGATCCGGTGCTGCGCACGCACCGGATCGGCAAGAGCGCCGATGCCATCGCGTTTCGGCGCGACGGGCTTGCCGTCTCCAGCACACGGTTCGATGGCTCGCTTGCCGAGGCGGGCGTGATACCGACGGGCCAATCGGCCAGCCTGCGTTTCTGGTTGCTCGACCCCGACAACGCCGGTGTGCCGGCGGCCGGCGGCGGAACATCCGCGCAACGCGTGCTCACCAAGGCGGTCGCGTCAGCCCTGCGCGGCGAGTCGGGTTCAGATGTGCAAGGCTACCGCAACGCTCGCGGCTCCGAAGTGGTTGGCGCCTGGGCGTTCAGCACCCAGCTCGGTGTCGGCGTGGTGTATGAAGTCGACCGGGCGGAGGCACTCCGTCAGTATTTCGTCCTCCGTAACGTGTACTGGGCCTTGGCCATCGGCATCATGCTTGCCAACATCTCGGCGTGGCGGGGCCTTCGCACGGCGCGTCGCCTGCGCGACCAGCGCAAGCGCGCCGAGCACGACTTGCTCGAGCGGGACCGAACGCTCAATGCGATCATCGACTCGTCCCCAAACGCGGTGCTCGTGCTCGACTCATCGGGATGCGTCATCCGCCACAACGACGCGGCGGACCGTCTCTTCCGGCGCCCCGCCCACGCCGTCCTGGGCGATCCGATCAGCCACTACGTGCACTGCGCCGCGGAGTTTGACCCCGCAGACGTTCCCGGATTTCTCGACGCCGCCGGCCACGACGCCGAAGGCCTGCGCGCCGACGATGTGAAATACCCCATTGAGGTGCGCTGGGCGCCGTTTGAGGTGCAGGCGGAGCGGCTGTACACGGTGATCCTCATTGACATCACCGCGCGCAAGGAGACCGAGCGCGCGCTGATCGCCGCCAAGGACGAGGCCGAGGCCGCCGCACGCGCCAAGAGCGAGTTCCTGGCCATGATGTCGCACGAAATTCGCACGCCCATGAACGGCGTGCTTGGTATGACCAGTCTCCTCGCGGACACCCCGCTCAATGCGGAGCAGCGCCAGTTCGTCGAGGCCACGCGGCGGTCTGCCGATCTGCTGATGAGCGTGATCAACGACATCCTCGACTTCTCGAAGGTGGAAGCAGGGAAGATGTCCATCGAGCCGATCCCTTTCGACCTGCACTCGGCGGTCGCCGAAGTGGCCGAATTGCTCGTACCGCGGGCGATTGAAAAGAAGGTCGAGTTGGTCATTCGCATCGACCCCGGCACGCCGTCGCGCGTGGTGGGCGACTCCGGTCGGATCCGCCAGGTACTCCTCAACCTCACGGGGAACGCGCTCAAGTTCACGGAAGCCGGCCACGTGCTCATCGGCGTCGAGGGCAAGGCCGAGCAGGGGCTGGCGGAGTTGCGATTTGAGGTGACGGACACGGGCATCGGGATTGCGCCCCACGTGATCCCCACGCTCTTCAGTCCGTTCAAGCAGGCCGATGCTTCCACCACGCGGCGGTTCGGCGGAACGGGACTCGGGCTCTCCATCAGCAAGCGACTCGTCGAGTTGATGGGCGGATCCATTGGGCTCACCAGCGCCGAAAGCAAGGGTTCGACGTTCTGGTTCACGCTGAAACTGCCCATCGACACCAGCCCTGTCCCCGAACAGTTGCCACCGGTCACGCTGGGCGGACTGCGCGCCATCGTCGTTGACGATGTGGAGATCAACGTCCGGCTGCTGACAGAATGGTTGCGCAACTGGGGGATGCGGGTGGACTCGGCGCTCGACGCGGAACGGGCGCTGGAGATGATGCGCGAAGCCAGGCGGCGCGGTGATCCCTATCGCATTGCGATCCTCGACTATCTGATGCCGCGAATGGATGGCGAGATGTTGGGCCGCGCGATCCGTGATGATGCGTCGATTGCGGAGACCCTCCTCATCATTGCGACGTCGGCGGCGCAGCGGGGAGACGCGGACCGGTTCCAAAGCGCCGGATTCGACGCCTATCTCACCAAGCCGTTTCGTTCCTCGGTGGTGGCCGCTGCCTGTGAGACCGTGTTGGCACGGGGTCCGCAGGCACCGGGGCCGATCGTCACGCGGCATACGCTCGTTGAGCGCAGCGCGCGCCTGTTGCCCGGATCCGCCCCGGTCTCGCGGGCCGTCGATGGTGCGCCCGCGATCCGAGTCCTCCTGGCAGAGGATAACCCGGTCAACCAGATGGTCGCAGTCCGAATGCTCGAGCGATTCAACTGTCGCACCGACGTGGCCAACGATGGGGTGGAAGCCGTCAGGATGTCGGCCGACTTCGGCTACGACGTGATTTTCATGGACGTCCAGATGCCGAACCTCGACGGGCTCGGTGCGACGCGAATGATTCGCGCGAGCAGTGCCGGCCGCCATGCGTACATCGTCGCGATGACGGCCAATGCGATGCAGGGCGACCGCGAACTGTGCATCGACGCCGGCATGGACGACTACGTGGCGAAGCCGGTGACGCCAGACACGCTCAGGCAGGCCCTGGAGCGGCGGTCATCGCGGCGGGGCCGACAGCCCCGCGCCTGACTTCGTCGGCCATCGTCTCCAGCGTCACCAGCTCGAACGGCTTCTCGAGAATCGGGGCGGCGACCTGCGCCAGGAATCCTGACACGTCGTGCGCCGATGTGTCGCCGGTGGTGAGGATGAACCGGCCCGCCACCTGCGGCATCGTGCTCAGCACCCGATCATACACGTCCATGCCACTGACGCCCGCCATTTTCAGGTCGCAAAGCACGACGTCGTAGATCCGGACCGCCTCCGGACGCAGCAGCTTGGAGAGTGCGTCGGCGCCGTCTGCGGATTCCTCCACGACCCAGCCACGCCGCGTGAAATAGCGCTTGAGGCCTTGCCGGATGGCGCTCTCGTCATCGATGATGAGCAACGTCGGCTTCCGCTCCGGCATGGCCCGTGGCTTGGACGCGGGCTCGGCCACCGATGCGCGCCCCTGAGTGGCCAGCGGAAGTGCGGGCCATCCACCCGGCGGCGTATGCCCGGCAGCCGCCAGCTCGGCAGCGGCCGAGTCAATCGG
>JARIET010000018.1 GCA_031127185.1 Gemmatimonadota bacterium
ACCTGGACGCCGCGCGCAACCTTCTCGACCGGGTCGGGTTCGTTGAACTTGCCGGACCGGTGTTGGCACGCGCGCTGGAGGCGTTTCCACAGCCGGTCCGCACGCTCGACGCTTTGCATCTCGCGACAGCCGATTTTCTGCGAGGCCGCGCATCCCAGCTCACACTCGCCACCTACGACGAGCGCATGCGCGCCGCAGCCCGGGCGCTCAAGATCCCTCTCGCGGAACTGTGATCTCGCAGCACCCACACTGACCTATGGAGTCAGGTCGGCCCGGTACCCCGTCGCCACCTGAATGAATCGCGGAATCTCCAGGATATTCCGCCCCGTGAATCGCACGGTGTGCGCATCCACTCGCTCCACACCCGGGAGGTACGAAAGCATCTCGGCCGGCGTGTAGTTCTTGTAGGTCAACTCGAGACGAACCGGGCCGGCGGGTTCCGAGTAGGTCCGCATCTCCCGCAGCCTGCTGATCGCGGTGCGCGCTTTATCGCGAATCAGTGCCTGTGACGCCTCCGGCGTCATCACCGCGGCCGAATGAAAACCGATCGCGCGTTTCACGACCGCGCCTTCCACCGTCGGCGTGAGCGCACGCACTTCGCCTACCGCCGCCTCATCGCCCGTGACCAGCGCCACCGGGACACCGAAGTAGCCGGCCACCGCAGCATTGAGCCCGGACTCGGCGCTGGCGCGTCCGTTGATCTTCACGGCTGCGAGCGTCGCGCTGGAAATCGTGTGCGCTCGCACGCCCTCCGGGTTCGTGGTCGCGGAGTGATAGCCGATGAAGAAGACAGCGGAGAACGTGGAATCGATTCCCTCCATCATGCTCAGCGGACGCGGCGAGCCACGGATGATTGTTACGTCGCGCGGGAATCGGTCAATGAGCAGATTCTGCATGTTGCCGTGCGAATCGGCGATCACGAACTGCGACGCTCCCGCCTGCCTCGCGCCTTCGATCGCGGCGAGCGCTTCCGCCGTCATGAACTCCCGGAACCGATTGTACTCAAATCCTGTGGGCCCGAGCTGCTGGTCGGTGACTACGCCACCGATCCCTTCCATATCTACCGAAATGAAGACCTTGACCGGACGCTGTGCGTCGGCCGTTGCCGAGACAGCCAAAAGGCCGAAAGTCAGTATGGCGGCGCGGCAAAAGTGCGTCATTGAACTTGGGTCCGGTTTGGGGAAGCCTAAAGCTGGCAGCAACTTAGCCTCCCTTGACAGGTGAATATCAAAGTGATATCATATTGCTACCACCCTGACAGGACCTCTGACATGTTTCGCGAAAACCAGTACAACGCCTCCAGCGGCCTTCCGGCCCTTCTTTTTTTCATCGTGTTGATGGCCGGGGCAGTCGCCTTGCTCATCAAGGGCGGTAGCAGCGCCCAGCCGGCAATGGCTATCGCGGGCGTGCTCGTGTTGCTTATCGCGGGCATCGCCCTCGGCGGCTTGTTCATCGTCAACCCCGGCGATGCCAAGGCCCTGATACTCTTTGGCGACTACAAAGGCACAGTGAAGATGGCGGGGTTCTGGTTTGCAAATCCGTTTCTCACCAAGAAGCGGATTTCCCTTCGCGTGCGGAACTTTGAGACGTCGAAGCTCAAGGTGAATGACCACCGCGCCAACCCCATCGAGATCGGGGCAATCGTGGTCTGGAAGGTCGTCGAGACGGCCGAGGCGCTCTTTGAGGTGGACGACTATGAGAAATACGTGGCGGTGCAGAGCGAAAGCGCCGTCCGCGCCGTTGCGACCTCATACCCCTACGACTCGCACTCCGAAAGCGAAGTCTCGCTCTCAACCCATATGACCGAAGTGTCCAAGGCGCTGCAGGTTGCGCTGGCGGAGCGGCTCGCGCGGGCCGGCGTGGAGATCGTTGAGGCGCGCATCTCACACCTGGCCTACGCCCCGGAAATCGCCCAGGCCATGCTGCGCCGTCAGCAGGCGACAGCGATTGTCGCGGCGCGGTTCAAGATTGTCGAGGGTGCGGTCGGGATGGTCGAGAACGCACTCGAGCTGCTCTCGCACAAGAAGATTGTTACGCTCGATGAAGAGCGAAAGGCACAGATGGTCAGCAATCTTCTCGTGGTGCTCTGCTCGGAGCGGGATGCGAGCCCCGTCGTCAACGCCGGTTCGATCCACCAGTAGCGCCGGGCAGATGTTCACTCGCATCGATCCCTGACCCGTGTCAGCCGAGCGCAAGAGTTTTCTCATTCGCGTTGACCCAGCGCTTCTGGATGCCGTGCAGCGCTGGGCCAACGACGATCTGCGCTCGCTGAACGCGCACATTGAATACCTGCTTCGCGATGCACTGCGTCGCGCCGGGCGACTGCCGAAGGTGGCAGAACGCTCGAAGACAACCGAGGAGTAATTCCGATGGTGTTTGTGCCCATAGTGCCCCAGCCGACGCAACGGACGCCGGAGCAGGTTGCTGCCGACGCGGTTGCGAGAGCAGAAAGGGTTGGCGAGCCCGACCCGATGGCCGCTGAAAGTTCGACGCCGATCGCGCTCGCCGTCCTGGCATCGTTGACGGCGATCGCGGCCATCGCCGGCCTGCTCATCGCATTCACCGGCACGGCGCGCGCGCAGGGCGCTCCGTCGCCGCAGGCGACATTCCTGTTTATCAAAGGCAGCGACACGATTGGCGTGGAGCGCGCCAACCGAAGTCGCGAGAGCACCTCCGGCACCATCGTGGCCCGCGGCGCGGGACGAATCACGTACACATCGGCGCGTTCTGCGACTGGGGGGCCCGCGGCGTTCAGTCTTCGCGCCTACGGTCCTGGTGCACCGGACGACGCCCCTGCCCTCCAGACCGGCACAATCGATGTTGGCGTGGATAGCGTGGTGATGGACGTCGTCGCCGGCGGTTCCCCGATGCGGTTTGCCAAGGCGGCATCAGGCCGTCCGCTTCCGTTGATGAACCTGAGTGCGGCGCTGATGGAGCCCATCATCGCGCGCGCGCGCGGCACGGGCCAGAATCCCGCAACGACGCCAGTGTTTCTGGTCCAGGGTACCGGCGTGGTCTACGAAGCAACGGTGCGCTTTGGCGCGGCCGACAGCGTGTCGTTCACCGTTGGTGGACTCGAAACCAGGTTGCGCATGGATCGCGACGGCCAGATCACCGGCGGTACGATTCCGGCGCAGAACGTCAACATCGTGCTTGTGACGGGCGCAGCCGCGCGGACGATCTCCATTGGGCGACCGGACTACTCGGCACCAGCCAGCGCACCGTACACGGCGGAAGAAGTCTCCGTGCCCACCCGTGCCGGACATTCCCTTTCCGGTACACTGACGATGCCACGTGGCGCTGCGACTCGCGTGCCAGCCGTGGTCACGATCACCGGCTCCGGGCAGCAAGATCGTGACGAAGCGATCAGCACCGTCACCGGCTACCGACCCTTCCGTCAGTTGGCGGACACGCTGGGTCGGCGCGGCATCGCCGTGCTTCGGCTCGACGATCGCGGTATCAATGGCAGCGGCGGCGACGTCGCCAATGCCACGAGCGCCGATTTTGCCGATGATATCCGTGCTGCCGTGACGTTTCTCCGCTCGCGCGCCAATATCGACCCCGAGCGCATTGCCCTTTACGGCCACAGCGAGGGCGGAATGATTGCCCCGATGGTCGCGGCAACCGACAGCAAGCTGTCCGGCATCGTTCTCGCCGCAGGCCCGGCGTACACCGGCCGCAAGATCCTCGACTTTCAGCTGCGCAACCTCGTCATGGGCAACTCTGCGATTCCCGCTGCCAGCAAGGACTCGGCGGTGAAGGCAAGCTTCGCGCAGTGGGATTCGACCGCAGGGAAGGCGCCGTGGATGAAGTTCTTCCTCGACTACGATCCGCTCGTCACGCTCCGTCGCGTCAAGGTTCCGGTATTGATCGCGCAGGGCGGCACGGATCAGCAGGTCACGCCGGAACAGGCGCCAATCATCGAGCGGACACTGCGCGAATCAGGCAACCGCCAGGTGACGACAAAGGTCTTCGCGGACCGCAATCACCTGTTCCTCGATGACCCGATCGGCTTTCCCGGCGACTACGCCAAACTCAGGAATCCGCGGATCGGCGCCGACGTGATGGGGCCGGTCGTGGAGTGGCTCGCGACTGTACTTCGCGCGCCGCGCCTGCCGTAGCAAGCTCGACGCGGACGTTCGATGCCGCGCCGGGCGAGACGGTCTGCCGTTCGCGCCCTACAGTCAACACGATGGCACCGTCAAACGGCTCGCGCGATTCCACGCGCACCCGTGCCCCCGGCTTGATTCCCCGCTCCGCCAGATAGCGCAGCAGCGACGGATCGCGATCGCCCATCCCTGCGACACGCGCGTTCGCACCGACGGTCAGGGTGGCCAGGCTCTCCAGTTCGCGTTCGTCAATCTTGCCATCGGCGGTGGGAATTGGCGCACCGTGCGGATCCACGGTGGGGTTGCCGAGCACATCGGCCATCTTCGCGATCAACTCCGGGCTCGCGGCGTGCTCGAGTCGTTCCGCCTCATCGTGGACGTCGTCCCAGGCGAATCCAAGCCGGGAGACGAGGTAGCTCTCAATCACGCGGTGCCGGCGAATGAGCTGCAGCGCCATGGTGCGTCCGCTCGCGGTCAGCCGCGTGCCGTGATAGCGCTCCGTGGTCACCAGTCCGAGCCGCGCGAGCCGCTGCAGCATGCCCGTTACGCTCGCTGCGGCGATGCCCAGACGCTCCGCAATGGCGTTCGTTCCCACGGGCGTGTCGGCAGACGCGTCGCCCGCACGGCCGAGTTCGTACACGGCCTTGAGGTAGTCCTCGGCCTGTCCCGTCAGCTCCCTCGACGGCGCCTTTGCGTCGTCCGCCCTCGTCACGCCGACGTTGCTCCGGAAGCGGTGTTCGAGCCCGCGGCAGGCGGCTGACGGACCATCAACACCGGGACCAGCGTTCGATGCCTGACCTCCTCGGCGACACTGCCAAACAGAAAGTCCTTCAGCCAGCGATGCCCGTGCGTGCCCATCGCGATCAGGTCACAGCCTTCGCGGTCAGCGGCTGCAGTGATCTCGGCGGTGGGGTCGCCGCTCGCCAGCACTGCGTCCACCTGCAGCCCCTCGCCATTCAGCCGAGCGGCCGTGGCCTCGAGGTACTCGCGGTCCTTCTTCATCTCTTCCGACTCGCGGAGCTTGAGCTGCTGCATGTTGCGGGCGGCAAAGCCGTCGGCCACGTGAATCAACACAAGACTCGCGTTGTCATGGCGCGCGAGCTGGGTCACGTGGTCGAGGATGGCCCTGTCGGTGACCGTGTTCTCAAGGGGCACAAGGATGCGCTTGTACATGGTTTGGTTAGGCCAACCACCCTGAGAAAGTTTGGAACAACAGCCACGCATTCAGCGAACCGATCACAAGTGCTACCGTCCACGCGAGGAACTTGAGCCAGGTGGGGTTCACGAACTCCCCCATTTTGGCACGATCCGAGGTGAATTGCACGAGGGGGAACACGGCGAACGAGAGTTGGAGCGAGAGGATCACCTGTGAAAGCACCAGCAGGCGCGCCGTGCCACTCTCCCCGTAGATCACCGAAACGATCACTGCCGGAACGATGGCGATCGCGCGCGTGATGAGCCGGCGCATCCACGGCCGGAGCCGGATGTCGAGGAACCCTTCCATCACGATCTGCCCGGCCAGCGTGCTCGTCAGCGTTGAACTCTGGCCGCTGGCGAGCAGCGCCAGCGCAAAAACGGTGCTGGCACCCGCAACACCGAGGAGGGGCGTCAGCAGTTCGTAGGCCTGGTGGATTTCGGCGACTTCCGTGTTGCCCGACTTGAAGAACGTGGCTGCGGCCACGATGAGAATCGACGCATTGATGAACAGCGCGAACGAGAGCGCGATGGTCGAGTCCACAAAGGCGTACTTCACCGCCTCCTTCTTTCCGGCTGGCGTTTCGTCATACTTGCGGGTCTGCACAATTGACGAGTGCAGGTAGAGGTTGTGCGGCATCACGGTGGCCCCGAGAATGCCGATGGCGAGGTACAGTTTCTCCGGATCGCTGATGATGGAGGTGGTCGGAATGAACCCGCTCATCACTGCGGCGAACTCCGGCTTGGCGATAATGATCTCAAACAGGAAGCAGGTACCGATCGTGGCCACGAGGGTGATGACCACGGCTTCGAGTATCCGGAACCCGCGATTCTGCAGCATCAGCACCAGCATCACATCGGCGGCCGTGATGATGATGCCCCAGGTCAGCGGGATGCCGAAGAGCAGGTTCAGGGCGATGGCCGACCCGATGACCTCAGCCAAGTCGCAGGCCGCGATCGCGATTTCGCAGAGCACCCAGAGGCCAAACGACACCGGGCGCGAGTAGTGGTCGCGGCAGGCCTGGGCGAGGTCACGCCCCGTGACAATCCCCAGCTTGGAGGCCAGTCCCTGGAGCAGGACAGCCATCAGGTTGGAGAGCAGGATCACCGAGAGCAGCGCGTACCCGAAGCGCGATCCGCCCGCGAGATCGGTGGCCCAGTTGCCGGGGTCCATGTAGCCGACGGCCACGAGGTAGCCGGGCCCGGCAAAGGCAAACACTTTCCGCCACCAGCTGGCGTGGTTGACCTTGATGCTGCGGTACGACTCGGAGAGCGATGGCGCAATGCGTGCGTAGCGCCATCCCGATCCGGGCGCAGCCGGGGCCGGCGTAGTCGTCGGAGTCGCCGGACTTGTGTTCGGGTTCAGGTCGTTCGTCATCTCAGAAGTACGTCGCGAGCGAAACCAGGAAGGCAGCGCGCTCACTGGCGTTGTTGAACGCGTCGCGGGTGCGACCGCGCACGACATCGAACTTGACCACCGACTCTCGGGTCGGACGGAAGTTCACGCCCAGCGTCCACTGCGCGTGGCTGTCGCCTGGGAGCGAGCTATCGAAGTCCACTCCGTCCCAACGAACCTTGGCAGCGAAGATCGAGTTTGAAAGCGTGCGCACCAGCCCGCGACCGAACTCACGAGTCGCTTCGACATATGCGCCGCGCTGCCGCGATGCGTAGATGCCCACCAGACCGGCAGGCACCTGCACCGACGCCATTGCAGCTTCACCCTGCAGGCGGATGCCGGCGGCGCTCGCATCAAAGTCCACAACCGTGATCGTGGCGTTGCGTCGCTCGTCCACGTCGACGCCCTCGATCTTGAAGACGTTGTACGCACCGCGGTGCGCGGAGAGGCCAAGCTCAAAGGCCTGACGCGGGCTCCAGGCCAGGCGGCCGACGAAGGCCGGCGACGCGTTGTTGTCCTCGTGGTTCCCCCGGCCGAGCGGAATCCGCGTTCCGTCCTCGGATGCCGTGATCAGTCCGTCGTGAAATCCGTTTGTTGCGTAGAGCTCATAGGTCAGCCGTCCGCCCTTCCCGGCGCGAAGCTGCCCAAGTGCACCGAAGCCGGGCTCAGAAAGCGCGACGCCGATCAGTTCCGTGCTCACCAGCGGACGGTCGGTGAACTCGTTGAGCGGGCTGTCGTGCGAGAGGTTGAACCGCCCAAGCGGCGAGAGGATCATCCCGCCGCGCAGGGCGAGCGCCGGGTGAATGCGCAGGTCAATCGCGGCAAACTCGAGCTTGATCTCCTCGCCACCCTCCTCAAACTCCAGCTCCGACGCAAACCGCACCACGTCGCTCACGCGCGCGCTGGCGAAGAGGTTGAAGCGCTTGGCCACGAAGCCCGACTCCTCGGTCGCGCCGTCGGCGCGCTCGTGTCGCGCATGCGCCTCGGCGTAGCCGCCAAATGCCGTGCGTGAACCGAGCCTGTTCTCGAACGGCTTGTCGTACACGCCACCGCGGACGAAGGGGCGTTCCACGCGACTCGTGTCGCCGCGCGTGGTGTCGCGTTGTTGCGCCGCTGCTGCGCTGGGCGCCGCCAGATGCAGTGCGACGAGAGTGGCGGCCACCCCCGCCAACACTCCGCCAACGAGGAGTCGGAGTCGTGCACGGGGCGGCATCATCTTCCCCGCCCCAGATCAATGATCAGCCGCGCACCGTCGAGCGTCGTCGTGAATCGTCCGAGCGCGCGTTCCGCGGGACCTTCAAGCACGGTGCCCTCGCGATTGTACTGCGAGCCGTGACAGGGGCATTCCAGGCGATCACCGGCGACCTCCACCGTGCAGCCCCGATGCGTGCAGACTGCCGACAACGCGGCATAGCTCTGGTCACCAGTGCGAAGCACGATGATCGGGTCCGATGTGCCGCTCGGCAGAATCGTGATCGCGCCATTTTGGGCCGCGAGCTCCGGGTGATCGGCGAGCGCAAGAGAGATGCGGCCGTCGATCGCCGTCACCGGCCGCGCCATGACTGACGCGCAGCCGGTGAGCGCGGCGCCAGCGATTGCCCCGGTGCACGTGCCCAGGAACTGCCTGCGCCCAAGCACGGAACTCTCGGCGGGCATCATCGCGACTCCACGAAATCGAGCAGAGAGGCACGCTGGCCAACACTGAGCCCGGCAAACGCTGTCCGCGCACGAAGCGCTTCGCCGCCGTGGAGCAGGATCGCCTGCTCAACGGTGCGGGCGCGACCGTCGTGCATCAGGAATGCCTGACCGTTGAGGAACTGCCGCATCAGCCTCAGGCCCCAGAGCGGTGTGGTGCGCCACTCACGGCCGCTCGCGCCGCCATCAGGACGATTGTCGGCGAGCGCGTCGCCCATGTCGTGAAGCAGCAGGTCGGAGTAGAGCGTGACGGGCTTGTTCGCGAGGGCGGCGATGGCGTGCAAACCGGTGTTGAGCGTTGGCACGTGGCACTGCGCGCAGCCGACCGAGGTGAACAACGACTTTCCTTCAGCGCGCGCGGCCGACTCAGCGCCGGCTGCTGGCGGGGCAAGCGTGCGCAGGTAGTGCACCACAGCGAGTACTGTGGCCGACGGCACCTCCGGGTCAGCCGCCAGGTCGAAGTTCTCCGCGGGCACCGGTGACATGGGATTCCGGTTTTCCTGCGGGTGGAACTCAGACGTGATGCCCATATCCTGGTGGTACGCTTCAACGGTCTGCTGCAGGATCGTTGGAGTCTGAGCCTTGCGGCCGAATCGACCGATGCGCGGGCCTGCTCCGCCACCGGGCTCAGTCGCTGGGACATACTCGTGCGAGGTCGTCCAGTTGGGGCGGCCGGAAATCCCATCGCCATTCGCGTCGTTTTCATCCGCAAGCGCGATGAGCGCGGCGTCGGGAATCGCCTCGATCAGTCCGGCACCAAAGACGGGAGGCGGAAGCCGCACCGAGACTGCGACTCCGGTGGGGATTGGTTCAGCGTGCGCGCCGGGGGTGGCTTTATCCTGAATCTGCGGGCCACCGATAGCGCCAAGAAATCCGTCGGCGACCGATCCAATTCGGTGGAGCGAGTTTTCCAGGCGGCCGCGGCCGTCTCCGCTATGGCAGGAGATGCACGAAACGTTGTTGAATACCGGGCCGAGGCCTGTCGCCGGACTAAAGCGCCGGCCGAACTCCGCATCACCGCGTACAAACGCTGCCTGCTCGGCGGCCGTAAGTCCTTCGAGCGGCGCGTCGAACACGTCCCCGTCGTCAGGAGCGCTGGTGAGGAAATCGCTGCAGGAGATCGCCACCAACGCGAGGACAGCGAGAAACACGACGCCGCGGGCCACCTTGAATGAAGTCAATAAAGTTAGCACGCACTAAATATTGTGTTTATACCTCCTAATATCAACCCTCAGGCAACCGATGCACGGTTCCGCGGGTTACGCTGCCGTCACTCCATTCCCGCCCGCATTTTTCCATTGATCGGCCCACCTACGTCCCGCCCCACCATGCCTCACGCACGCGTAACAGCACTGGCGGTCCTCGCCCTCACTTCCAGCGCCACGCCGCTCCTGGCGAACGGCACCGTGGTTTCGGCACACGCGGTCACGAGATCGGTTCACGCGGCAGCAACGACCACCGTGGGTGCCAACGCGGCCAACGCGGCCACCGCGCACGCCGCGCGCATCCCGGCCTTTGCACGCAAATACAAGATCAGCTGCAGCGTCTGTCACGCCCCGGTTCCCAAGCTCACGGCTACCGGCGAAGCATTCGCCGGCAATGGGTTCGAGTTTGAGGTTGGTGAAGAGCCACGCGACACGGTTGCGACCGGCGACAACCTCCTCCGCCTGCAAAACTCGGTTCCGCTCGGCATCCGCATGGATGCGTATGCATCGCTACTGACCAAGTCGTCCGGCGGCAAAGTTGCCAACGACTTGCAGACGCCATGGGTGATGAAGCTGCTGTCCGGCGGCCAGATTTCCGACAAGATCAGCTACTACGCCTACTTCCTGCTCGGCGAACGCGGCGAAGTGGGCGGACTCGAGGACGCCTACATCCAGTTCACCGACATCAGGAACTCGGGCGTGAGCGTGATCGTCGGGCAGTTCCAGGTATCCGATCCCCTGTTCAAGCGCGAGCTGCGCCTGATGTACGACGACTATCAGCCGTATCGCGTGCGTGTGGGCAAAACCATCGCCGACCTGACATATGACCGAGGTGTCATGGCGCTCTGGTCGCCGTGGGCAGGCGGTGACCTCTCGGCATCAGTCGTGGCCGGCCGAGGCCTCAACCACGCCAACGATCAGCGGCAATACGACGGCGACAACGACAAGAACGTCGCCCTCCGATACACACAGGATATCGGCAAGCTGCGGCTCGGCATGTACGGCTACACGGGCCGCGAAAAGCAGAATGATCGCTACAACCAGATCAGCATCTGGGGGCCGGATGCCACGCTGGCGCTTGGCAGCAAGACTGAACTCAATCTCCAGTATCTCGTTCGCAAGGACGATGATCCGTTCTATGGAACGTGCACGACGCTGGCCCCCTGCCCCGGCGGGCACACGCGCGCGTTTGGCACGACGGTGAAGTCGGGGTTCGCAGAGGCCGTCATCTCGCCACAGGGCCCGACCGGGCGCTGGTTCATCACCGGCCTGTACAACTGGGTGCAGTCGGACGACCCAGTGGTCTCGCTGCGGCTCGGCGAGCAGGCAACGGCCCCGGGGTACGTGAGTGACTATCGCACAGCCGCGGGCGCGTTGCACTTCGTGTATCGCCGGAACGTGCGGATGCTTGGCGAGATTTCGTGGGATCTCGAGCGCGAGGTCGGCAGGCTGATCACCGGCCTGGTGGTTGGGTTCTAGCGATGCGGCGCGTCGCGATAGCTGTGCTGCTCGTTGCCGCCGCGGCCACGTTTGGTGGCCGCGCGTGGGCGCAGGCGGCGCAACAGGCTGCCGAGCTCGCTCCTACGCCGCAGGAGATTGCCAAGGGCGATAGCATCTATCGCGGCAGGCTGGCTGGCGGCACCTGCTTCACCTGCCATCAGCTGAACGCGAAGGGCCTGCCGGGGCTGGCGCCCGATCTCACGGATGCCAAGTGGCTCCACGGCGACGGCAGTCTCGCGTTCATCGTTGCCACGATCCAGAAGGGCGTGGCGAAGCCGAAGGCCGCAAGCGCGCCAATGCTCCCGCGCGGTGGAACCAACCTCACCGACGATCAGGTGAAGGCCGTCGCCGCGTACGTGTATTCGCTGCGGAGCGTGAAGAAGTAGGCTGCCGTGGCGGGGGAAGGCTAGGTTTCCGCTCCATGATTCGCGTCTCCGCAGTACTGATCTTCTCCGCCGCTGCGCTGCAGGCGCAGGGCGCCCCGCCCCGCCCTGACTCTGTCAGGACGGACTCCGTCCGCGCACTGCGCGCCGCGGTGATCTCCGCTACGCGCGCTGAGCGCCGCGTGGAGGACACGCCGATCCGCGTTGAAGTCGTGGACGAAGAGGAGATCGCCGAGAAGACTGCGATGACGCCGGGCGACATCACGATGATGTTGAACGAGACGCCCGGGCTTCGCGTGCAGACCACATCGCCGTCACTCGGTGGCGCAGGTGTTCGCGTGCAAGGCCTGCGCGGGCGCTACACCTTGCTGCTTGCCGACGGACTGCCGCTCTTTGGCGAATCGTCGAGTGGCCTCGGACTGCTGCAGATTCCGCCGATTGATCTGGCCCGCGCGGAAATCATCAAGGGCACGACCTCTGCGCTCTATGGACCGTCCGCGCTTGGCGGAGTAATCAACCTTGTGTCACGCCGACCATCGGATGAGCCGGAAACTGAACTTCTCTTCAACCAGACGTCGCGAAACGGCACCGACGCAGTCCTCTTCGCATCGCGCCCGTTCGCCGCGAAGGGTTGGGGCGGCACGCTACTCACGTCTGCCCACAGGCAGGGCCGGAGCGACATCGACGATGACGGATGGACCGACCTCCCGTCGTTCGAGCGAATCGTGGTGCGTCCGCGCCTCTTCTATGAAGACATCGGTCGGCGTTCGCTGCTCGTCACTACCGGCGTCACCATTGAGGAGCGTGCCGGTGGCACCATGCCGGGACGACTTGCACCCGATGGTGAGGCATTCGCCGAGGGACTTGGAACGGTACGCGTGGATGCAGGCGCAACGGCGCGCTTCTGGTCATCGCGCGGTGATCTGCTGGCCGCGCGCGCGTCCGTGAGTGATCAGCGACACCGGCATCGGATCGGCAGCGTGCTGGAACGCGACGAACACCGCACGCTCTTCGCCGAGCTTACGCAGACGATCCCCCGCGGCGCGAGCACATGGGTGGCCGGCGCAAGCTTTGACCTGACGGACTACGCAAACCGCGCGGCGAGCGGATTTTCGTACACCTACGCCACGCCGGCCGTGTTTGCACAGATTGACCGCGACATCAACTCATGGTTGATCGCCTCCGCGAATGCGCGCGTGGATGCACACAGCGAGTATGGCGCGGCGTTCAATCCGCGCGTGTCGTTGCTCGCGCGCCCATCGAGCGGCGCTTTGGCGGGCTGGACCGCGCGGCTCTCCGTTGGGCGCGGCACTTTTGCGCCCGGGCCCATCACGGAGGACACCGAAGTCAGCGGACTCTCGTCGTTGCGCCCTCTCACCGGACTGGAACCCGAACGCGCACTCGGCACATCGGCAGATATCGGCGGACTGCTTATCATTTCCGATGAGAAGCGGCTCGAGTTCAACGTCGCGGCGTATGCCAACTCTGTGGCCGACGCAGTGCATGCGGTGGACGAGACGGCGACCACTCCCACCGGAGCGCACTTCTTTCGCTTCATGAACGCCCCCCTGGAATCGCGGACGTATGGCGGCGAACTGTTGGCCCGCCTGGTTGCCGGCGACGCGCGCATCACGGCGAGCTACAGTTTCACCGGAGCCACGGAGTGGGACGCGGCTTCGCTAACGTCGCGTACGCGTGTGGACTCACCGCTGATCCCCCGTCATGCCGCCGGACTTGTTGCCACGGTCGAGCGCGAGGACGCCGGCCGTGCGGGGCTGGAGCTTTACTACATCGGCAAACAGAAGCTCAACGATGATCCCTACAGGAGCGAGAGCCACCCCCACGTGGTTGTAGGCCTGCTCATGGAAAAGATCATCGGGCGCGCACGCTGGTTCGTGAACGCCGAGAATCTGCTTGACGAGCGGCAGACGCACTACGACTCGCTGGTGCTGCCGGCGCGAGGTCGCGGCGGCCGCTGGACCAACGACGTGTGGGCGCCGCTGGACGGGCGGACGGTGAATGCGGGAGTGCGGTTCGGACTCTGAGGTCGTTATCGGCCCAGCGAGGCCCGAATCGCCTGCGTCATCGGCCCGAGCAGTCCCGGTACGCGTTCGCCGAAAATGTTCCAGGCAAACGACACGGCGACCAAGTCTGCCGACGGGACTACGAGCAGAAACTGTCCGCCAAATCCCTGCCCGGCCCAGATCTCAAGTCCGTCGCGGTCTACCCGCCACCACTGGTAGCCGTAGCCCCATCCGGCCTGATTGACCGAGGGCACCAGGCGCAAAGTGGCCTCGCGGACGAACGACTCGGGCAGGATGCGCTTACCGTTCCACTCGCCGCCGCGAAGGTAGAGATAGCCGATGCGGGCGAGCGACTCCGCCGAAAGAAAGAGTCCTCCCTCACCATCGGGTAGACCGCCGCCGGCGATTTTCCAGTGGAAGTCCCGGATACCAATCGGCTCAAAGAGGTACTTTCGCGCATACTCGACGGGCGATTCCCCGGTGGCTTCGCGGATCACCGCGCCAATCAGGTGACTGCCTCCGCTGTTGTATGCCCACTTGGTGCCCGGGTCGGCATCCATCGGCTGGCTTAGCGTGAACCGCGACCAATCTGCGCTCGCCTCGAGCTGGACCGTGGTGTTGGTGGCGTCGAGCGGGCGATCCTGTTCGTGCCATTCGATGCCGGTCCGCATTGTGAGCAAATCAGCGAGGGTAGCCCGCGCGAGCCGCGGGTCCGGGTTCGGCGGCGCGTGCTGTTGCAAACGCCGCATCATTGGCTCCTGCAAGTCGCGAATCGCGCCGCGCTGCATCGCCACACCAAAGACGGTCGCGATCACCGACTTGGTGACGGATTGCAGTGTGTGCACATCGCGACCGCGATAGAAAGGATGGACATCAGGCTCGAAGTAGTTGAACTCGGGCGCCGAGACGAACCCGTCGCAGGCGCCAGCGCCGCATCCGATGGTGGTACGCTTGCCCGCGCTAATGGCCTTGTAGTCGCGCGGATACGTGTGGTTCACGACCGCGTAGCCGTTTCGGATAACGAGCAGACGATCCACGTTGCCGTACCGGCCGGAGCGAATGGCACTGTCCAGCGTTATCCAGGGCGCAGCGGCGAGTTGCTGCGCGTCCGGTGTAGACACGCTCCAGGTGGCGGCAGGCCACGGTGCAGGGGACTGGGCGCCGAGCGTGAAAGGTCCAGCGGCTGTTATCGACCAGAAGAACGCAGCGGCAGCTATGGGCTGGCGGCATGAGTGCGGCATGGGGTCCGGTGGTCGGGGAATGCGCAGATATACCGTCAGTGCGCCATTACGCAAAGAGCGTTGGCTGGGGCAGCTTGCCCCGCACTGCGCGTTGCGCGAACGGATCACTCGCCGGGCGCGCCGCGGTACATGAGCCCGGAGCAGGCCGCCGGTGATCGCGTGCTCGGCGACGAGCGCATCACCTGCGCGCGAGAGGGCGGGCGACCGTTGTCAAGGGAGCGAAACGGTCAGCACCATGAAAAAGGAACTTGCGATATTCGATTTTCGTGGTAAACTTTTCCCATGATCCGATCCACAACTCTCGCCGAACTCCTGACTGCCCTCAGGCGTAGTCGCGTCGTCGCGCTGGTCGGGCCCCGGCAGTCGGGCAAGACAACACTGGCTCGGCTGGTTGTGCCGCCGGGTTCACCGCGGTATTTCGACCTGGAAGATCCGGTCAGCCTGGCGCGCCTCGCGGAGCCGATGACAACCCTGCATCCGCTGCGTGGTACGGTGGTGATCGACGAGGTTCAGCGCCGACCAGAGCTGTTTCCCGTGCTCCGGGTGCTCGCCGACCGGCGCCCGCTTCCCGCGCGGTTCTTGATTCTCGGGAGTGCGAGCCCGGACCTGCTGCGACAATCGTCGGAGAGCCTGGCCGGGCGCATCGAGACGCTCACCCTTGACGGCTTCAGCCTCGATGATGTCGGCGGTGGCGAGCGTGCGTTGCGACGCCTCTGGCGCCGAGGTGGCTTTCCCCGTTCGTTTCTCGCCACGTCCGAGCAGGCCAGCGTCGTCTGGCGACAACAGTTCATCCGAACCTATCTCGAGCGCGACCTGCCACCACTTGGCATCACGATTCCCGCTGCCACCCTGCTCCGGTTCTGGACCATGCTTGCACACAATCACGGCGGCCTCTGGAACGCCGCGGACGCGGCCCGGTCACTCGGCGTGTCCGAACCGACGGCACGCCGGTACCTCGGCCTCCTCAGTGGCCTCTTCCTCGTCCGCCAGCTTCAGCCCTGGCACGCCAACCTCAAGAAGCGACAGGTCAAGTCACCCAAAGTGTATGTGCGCGACAGCGGGGTGCTGCATGCACTGCTCGGCGTCCATTCCGAGCGCGACCTCCTGACCCACCCCAAGCTCGGATTGTCGTGGGAGGGGTTCGCGATCGAGGCGGCCATTCGAGCAGCGCGCCCCGACTCCGCACACTTCTGGGCCACGCACAATGGCGCCGAGCTGGACCTGCTGCTCGAGATTCGCGGACGCCGCATCGGCGTGGAAGTGAAGTTCCAGGACGCCCCAACGCTCACGCCATCCATGCGGACGGCCTTGGCTGACCTTAAGCTTGAGCGACTGGTGGTGCTCTATCCGGGCGCCCAGCGCTACAACCTCAGCGCGACCGTCCGTGTGGTTCCGTTAGCGGATTTGGCCACACGGGGACGCGCGGTCTTCGTTGGACGGGAATAGGCGCAAGCGCTGCATTTAGGGAATCCGCCGCAGCACCTTCGACGTCGCCTTCTCTGATTCGCGCACGGTAAACACCGCGGGCGTGCCGAGGGGCAGCCAGTATTTTCCGGCGCGCGTCAGTCCGTTCGCGGGCGCCACGTGCAGGAACTTTCCGGAGAGATCGAGCGTGTCGAGCGCAATCACGCCCTCGAGGTCGCCCATCTCGGCGAGACGGCCGCTGGTGCGCGCGACGGAATCGTCGAAGTTGATGGCGACGTCCTCCTTCGTTACGCCCGCCGGTGTGACGACCGTGCCACCGACGATCAGCATGTCGTACGCGCCGCCGCGGTTGAACGGCAGCGACTCATAGGAGTTCGGGTTAGCGCGCTCGTACGTCTTCATCGCAATCGCCTCCAGCACGCCGAGCATCGCCGCAGCGTTGTAGGTGCGGAGCAGCATCTTCTGCGGATCGTTGGGCAGTGCCCCACTCTCGATGAGCACGGTGCTCGCGCCCCAGGCCTGCATCGCATCGCCAAACGCGCGGGCGTTGAAGGTGTCGTCGTACTTCGCGATGCGGCCGCGCACCACGTTGTTGAAGTCGTCGGCCAGCCAAGCCGCGACGAGCCGCGCGCGGGTGCGTACCTCATTGTAAGTCTTGGGTTCGTCTGCGGCCGGTGGCAGCAGGGCGATAGCCGCCGGCAGGCCGTTGCCCACACGGGTACGCGCGTTCTGGTCGTGGAGGTTGAATCCGAAGTCCGGAACGATCGCGTCGCGCACGGCCTTCAGCGTGCGCCCCTCGGGCGTCGACAGCCGCCGCACATCACGGTTGATGTCGATGCCCGCCGCGTTTTCGCGCTGGAAGATCTCGGCGCCGTCGGGGTTCAGCATCGGCAGGAATGTCACCGTGAGATCGCTCTCGATGCGGTCGCGCAACGCACTGGGTTCGCTCGACGCGAGGAACGCGAACATGTCGGCGAGCGCCATCGTCGCCGTGGCCTCGTTGCCGTGCATCTGCGACCACATGAAGACCTTCACGGGTCCCCGCCCGAATGTGATCGTGCGGAGCGGGCGGCCCTGCATCGACTTGCCGACTTCCTTCACCGCGAACTTTGGCGACGTGAGCGACGGTTGGATGGCCCGCCAGAGCTGCGCCTGCGTGAAGCGGCGCGTGGTGATCGCCGCGACCTTGTGCTTCTCGGCAATCGCGAGGCGTTCGGACCAGGGGGTTTGGGCGGCGGCGGTTGACGCAATCAGTGCGCCAGCGATCAGGGCAGCGTGCGCCGCGAGTACGCGAGTCATCAGGTGTTCCTCAGGATCAGCGTTTCTTTCGCTCGATCTCGGCCAGTTTGGCGCGGATGGGTTCGTCGAGGGCGCGCTGGGACGGCTCGGCGGTTCCGCGCAGGAACAAGTATGCCTGCCACGCCGCAACGGCCTCGCTCGTGTCACCGGCAGAGAGAAGTATTCGACCACGGTCCCGGGACGCCGCGGCGGTAACAGACGAAAAAGTTGGATCCACACCGCCTGTGCGACGCGCAGTAGCTGCCGCACGCTGCGGGTCACCGACGCGCTCCCAGCCACGAGCCACAATGAGATTCAACGACATACGAACGATCGGAGAAACGGGAGGGCCATCTGCAAGCGCGGAATCGGCCCGCAGAAGCAGTTCCCGGGTCGGCGAATCCATCGCCAGCAGCAGCGGGGACATGACACGATACACCGCTGGTGCGCCGCTCATCTCTCGTGACGCCGCGAGTGCGTCCAGTCGCCGAGCGGCGGCACGCACAGCCACCGAATCACCGATGAACTGACTCCAAACGCCCGTCGCCCAAAGATCTCGAGCCGCCTGCTGCCGCCCCGCCAGCGTTGGTTGTTCGGGCCTTGCCGACAGTGCAGCGGTTGCCCGAGCAGCAGACGCATGATCACCTCCGCCGAACACAGCGAAGAAGATGTCCTCCGCAGGAAATGCGGGTGTGCCGCTGTCGTCCAGGCCCCGCAACATGCTTTGGATGCGAGCGGCATCGGTCGGACGCCCCATGGCTTCGTACAAATACCGCGTCCAGCGCCACGCAGCTCGCCGATCAGAAACCGAGGCGCTGCGGCTCACAAGAGCACGCGCGATCGAATCAGCGACCGCTGGGTTGCCGGCCGATCCGGCGTAGAACGCGAGACTCAGCTGGTCGTCGAGCGTTGCGTTCGCGTTGGCGTTCAATACTGCGCGCATGGCCAGCGAATCCCCCATTCCAATCGCCGCTGCGAGGCGGTGTGCCCGCATCATAACCTCAAGGGAATCGACAACCCTGGCGTGAGCCGTTCGCTCCCCCTGCCAGAGCAGCATGTCGGCGAGGTGCTGTTTGATGTACTCGATCCCAGGGTCCAGACGGAGGGCCTCAGCAAAGGCTTGCTGCGCGCGGGCCATGGATTCGGCGCGGCTGAACCCGGCGACTTCTCCGCTGTGGAGATAGCGATCGCCGACCAGGTACCACGCCTCGGGTCGGTCAGCGACTTGAAGCGCGAGCCGAGCCGTCGTCAGGATGATTTCGCGTTCGGATTGAGGCGCTTGAGCGAATCGTCCCGGCTGACTCAGTTCCAGAAGGATGAGGTCCCGCGGCGAGAGCGTGGCGCGGTGACGATAGGCAAGTCCCGCAGCGTCCCGTCCGGGAACCGCGAAGGTCGTCGGATTCATCCCACGCGCCTGGGCGAGCGACAGCGCCGCAAGTGCAAAAGTCGAATCCACGGTCAGAGCCTGCTCAAGGGCGACGATGGCATCAGCGTACTTAGCCGCACGAAACGCCGCCTGTCCGTTCAGGTATGCTCGCAGCGCCGCCGGAGGCACGCGCTGTAGCGATGCTACGCGATCGGGCATCTCCCCACCACGCGCGGCGATGAGCTGGGCAGAAAGCGCGACCGCCAGCGCCGCCACGCTGTCCGCCGGCCCCTTCACCTGCCCTGGCACGGCGTCGCCGTTTCCACCCACCCGAGTAAGCGTCGCGGAAATCACCAATTCACGGCCTGCGACCACCACACTGCCTCGAAGCACCTGCC
>JARIET010000019.1 GCA_031127185.1 Gemmatimonadota bacterium
CTCGGACTTCGCCCGTCAGGCGATCGCCCTTGATTCCACGGAATGGGAGGCGCGGTCGGTGCTCGGTATGAACCTGCTGCGTCTCGGCAAGATTGCCGAGGGCAAGGCCGCACTCGATGCGTCGTTCAAGGGCGATCCCTACGACGTGTGGGTGAAGAACACGCTCGACCTGCTCGACACCTTCAAGAACTACGACACCATCAACAGCGATCACGCCGAGTTCATGGTGGAGAAGAGCGAGTCGGCGCTGATGTCGGTGTATCTGGGTGACATCACCGAGCGCGCCTACTCGCGCTTTCGGACGCGATACGGCTATGCCCCGTCTGAGCCGATCCGAATTGAGGTGTATCGCAGCCACGCGGACTTCTCGGTGCGCACGGTGGGACTCGCCGGGCTCGGTGCGCTTGGTGTGAGCTTTGGCACGACGCTGGCCTTTGACTCGCCTGCCGCGAAGGACGCCGGGCCATTCAACTGGGCGTCAACGGTGTGGCACGAACTGGCGCACACGTTCACGCTGGGAGCGACGGACCATCGCGTGCCGCGATGGCTCTCTGAAGGGCTCAGTGTGTGGGAGGAGCACCAGGCACGGCCCGGTTGGGGCGCCGGTGTTGGCCCGGTGTTCCTTGATGCGTTTCGTCAGGGCAAGCTCGCCCCGGTGAGCCGACTCAACGAGGCGTTCATGCGCCCCGCGTATCCCGAGCAGGTCGGTCACTCGTATTACCAGGCGTCCCTGGTCTGCGACCTGATCGTCCGCGATTGGGGAGAGAAGGCGCTGGCCGCGCTGTTGGTTGAATATCGAGCTGGGCGCACGACCGACGAGGCGTTCCAGAAGGTCGTTGGCATGAACGTCGCCGCATTTGACCGTCGCTTTGATGCTTACATGCGTGAACGATTCGCCGGCCCGCTCGCGGCGCTGGCTATCGAAGCGCCCGAGTACGCGGCGGGAATGACCTCGGCCGAGTTGCGCGCCAAGGCGAATGAACAGAAGGGCAGCTACCGCCACCAGATGTTGGCGGCAATTGCGCTGCTGCGTGGCGGTCAGCGTGAGGATGCAATCGAGATCCTGGAACGCGCGCACGCGCTGTTCCCCGAGTATGGTGGTGAGGAGTCGCCAGCGGCCGGCCTAGCCAAGCTGTATATGGAGCGCGGCGACAGTGCCAATGCCATGAGGATGCTGAAGGTGGTGACGGTGGCGGACGAATCGGCCTTCGACGCCAACAAGCAGCTCGCAGCCCTTGCCATGGCGGTGCGCGACACGGCTCTGGCAATGGAGGCATTGGAGCGCGCCGTGTTCATCAACCCGTTCCCACCGGACCTTCACGAATCACTGGCTACCCTCGCCGAAGCACAGAAGAACCACGCGGTGCGGGTGCGCGAACGCGAGGCACTCGTGGCGCTGGATCCGGTGGACAAGCCGGAGGCGCTCTACCAGCTCGCACTGGCGTATCGCGCGGCTGGTGATGCGCCCAAGGCCAAGCGGGCGGTGCTCCGCGCGCTCGAGGACGCACCGAATTTCGAGAAGGCGCAGGATCTGCTGTTGGCGATCGTCGACGGGAGGGGGCAGTGAAAAGCAAGTTGCGAGTTGGGAGGCTGGCGTTGAGAGCTTACCGTTGGGAGTGGCGCTCCGCGGGTTCGGGCGTCGCCGCGTTTGCCCTGTTGCTGCTCGTGCTGTCACTTCCGGCCACTGCAGATGCCCAGCGCGGCGGACGCTTTCCGCGCGGCGATCGCGGCTTCGGATTTGGCTCGCTCGGAGATCCGAACGAGTTTTTCACGCCGCCCGACTTTCGCGGCAATCCGCTGTATGACGGTCGGGTGACCTTCGCGCGGATCAAGTACCGCGGCTACGGCTATTTCTCCGGGCGCGAGGGGCCGGGCTGGTCACACGACTATCCCGACGCCGAAGTGCACCTGATGAAGATCCTGCGCGAGATCACCTCGATGCGGCCCTTCACCAACTTCGGGCAGCTGATTGGCGGGGCCATCGTGGCGCTCGACGATCCGCAGCTCGGCAAGTACCCCATCGCCTATCTCTCGGAGCCGGGTGGCTGGTTCCCCAATCCAGCGGAGACGCAGGGATTGAGCAGCTACCTGCGAAAGGGCGGGTTCATGATCGTGGACGACTTTCCGTATGAAGCCTGGAACAACTTCGAGTCGGTGATGTCGCGCGTGCTACCCGACCTGCGGCCGATCCAGCTTGCGGGAACCGAGCCCATCTTCGACTCGTTCTTCAAGGTGGACATGAGCCGAATCCGGCGCGGTTTCAGCGGGGGTGGAGGCCGTGCGCAGAACGGGGCGTTCTACGGCTATTTCGAGAAGAACGATCCGAAGAAGCGCCTGATTGTGCTTGCCGGCTACGGACAGGACGTGGGCGAGTCCTGGCAGTGGTCGGGACAGGGGTTCCAGCCGGTGGATGTCTCGAACGAGGCTTTCAAGCTCGGCGTGAACTTTTGGATCTACGCGTTGACGCACTGAATCCACTAATCGCCGTTTCCTTTCTCACCGTCACTACCGCACTCCATGACGAACCCCGCTCTCGAATCCCAGGCCGACCTTGCCCTCGCCGACCGCCTCAAAGTTGGCGTGGACCAGGTTACGACCGAGCTGCACAAGCTCATCGTTGGCCAGGAAACGGTGATTGAGCAGGTGCTGCTCTCGCTCTTCGCCGGGGGCAACAGCCTCATCGTCGGCGTGCCGGGACTCGCAAAAACGCTGTTGATCAACACGATCTCGCAGGTGCTTGACCTCAAGTTCTCGCGCATCCAGTTCACGCCGGACCTGATGCCGAGCGACATCACGGGCACGGACATCATCAATGAAGATCCCGAGACGGGGCGTCGGCGCCTGATTTTCACGCCCGGGCCGATCTTCGCGAACATCGTCCTCGCCGACGAAATCAACCGCACACCGCCCAAGACGCAGGCCGCGCTGCTCGAAGCCATGCAGGAAAAGCGTGTGACGGTGCAGGGGAAGACGTACCCGCTCGAGCCGCCCTTCCACGTCTTCGCGACGCAGAATCCGATTGAGCTCGAGGGCACATATCCGCTGCCTGAAGCGCAGCTCGACCGGTTCATGTTCCATATCGTGATGGACTACCTCAACGAAGACGATGAAGTCCTCGTGGTGACGCGGACAACCGCAACGATGAACCAACACTTCACGCACGCGCTCACGGGTCAGGATGTGCGTGATTTTCAGGCGTTGGTGCGACGTGTCCCGGTGGCGGATGCCGTGGCACGCTACGCCGTGAACCTCACGCGCGCGAGCCGTCCCGGGCCCACGGCGCCCAAGTTCATCAATGAGTGGGTGAGCTACGGCGCGTCGACGCGCGCGCCGCAGCAGATGATCCTTGCCGGCAAGGCGCGTGCACTGATGCAGGGCCGCTATCACGTGAGCTTCGACGATGTGCGCGCACTGGCCAAGCCGGTGATGCGGCACCGCGTGCTGATGAACTTCCACGCGGAGTCTGAGAAAGTGACCAGCGACCAGATCGTGGACAAGCTGCTCGAAGCCGTGCCGGTGCCTTCATCGGGGATGAAGTAGCACCAGATGACGGTTCCGACGACGACTCCTGGTACCAATTTTCTCGACCCGGCGATCCTCAGCCGGATCGGGAACCTGGAGTTTGTCGCCAAGATCGCGGTCGAGGGCTTCATCAATGGCCTACACCGCTCGCCGCACCTCGGGTCGTCAACGGACTTCGCGCAGCACCGGCAATACACACCGGGCGACGACATTCGCCGCGTGGACTGGAAGCTCTTCGCGCGCAGCGATCGATTCTACGTGAAGGAATTTGAAGCCGAGACGAACTGCAACTTCCTAGCGATTCTCGACGTCTCGCCGTCGATGCGGTACAAAGGCAGCACGCTGGGCGAGGGCGGAGTCAGCAAGCTTGAGTACGCCTGCTTCCTCACCGCCGCGCTGGCGTATTTCTCTGCAGGCCAGCGCGACCGCGTCGGGCTCGCCACGTTCAATCACGATGTGATCGACTACGTGCCGCCGTCGGCCCGGCACCTGCGGCAAGTGCTCTTTGCGCTCGACCAGACGAATCGATCGGGCAAGGTGCACAGTCCGCTCGAGGCCAGCGTGAGTGGAAGTGGCGTTGCTCCGGAGTTGGAGAAGAAGCCCGATCCCGGCGCGCGCGCCAGCCTGCTCGCGCCGATGAAGAAATTGGCCGACTCGGTGCGGCGCCGGAGCATTGTGTTGCTGATTTCGGATCTGTACGAGGACCCGAAGGGCATCTTCGACGCCGTGGATCACCTCCGCGGACGGGGGAACGACCTCATTTGTTTCCACCTGCTGGACAAGGATGAGATCGACTTCCCGTTCACGGAGGCCAGCAACTTTATCGACGTCGAGACGGGGACGAAGATGCCGCTCGTCCCTGACTACCTGCGCAAGGAATACAAGAAGATCGTGCAGGCGCACACCGACGAGCTGTCGAAGCTGGCGCGGGAGCGCCGCGTGGACTACGCGCGCTTCGATACCTCGCGCCCCATCGCTGACGCGCTCTATGCCTACCTCGGCGCGCGCGAACGCTACAACCGGGTGCGCTGAGTGAACTTCCTGGCGCCCTGGTTCCTGGCCGGTATCGCCGCGATCGGCGTGCCGATTGCGATCCACCTGATCAACCGCGAGCGGAAGACGGTCATACCGTTTCCGTCGCTGATGTTCATCCAGAAAGTGCCGTACAAGTCGGTTCGGCGGCAGAAACTGCGGCACCTCCTGCTCTTTGCACTTCGCTGCCTGGCGCTCTTCCTCTTTGTGGCGGCGTTTGCGCGCCCGTTCTTCGCGAAGAACGATCGCCTTGCTGCCGCCGGTGGAGCCACGGAGCGCGTGATCCTGCTCGATCGTTCGTATTCCATGGGCTATGCCAAGCGCTGGGACGCCGCGCGAGATTCGGTGCGCGCGGTGATTGGCGCGATGGGCCCGAGCGACCGCACGACGCTCGTCACGTTCACGAATGATGCGGCGGCGGTCACGGAACCGACGAGTGATCGCGCGGTGCTCGAACGCGCGCTCGACCGCGTGGCGGTGAGCGCCGAGGGCACGCGTTTTGGGCCGGCCCTCAAGTTTGCCGGCGACGTGCTGGGAGCTTCAGTGCTCCCCAATCGTGAGATCGCGCTGGTGAGCGATTTCCAGCGCCGCGGCTGGTCCACGCAGGCGGAACTGCGGTTGCCCGCGGGAATCGACATCCGGGCGTTGGACGTGGCCGACAAGTCGGTCGCCGACGTAGCCGTGACATCGGTGGCCACCAACCGCGCGAGCGCTGATGCGGACTCGCCCGTTACGGTGTCGGCCCGGCTGACGAACACGGGCGGTGCCGCTCGCACGGTTGATGCGTCGCTGGAGTTGGCGGGCCGCGCGGTAGGGTCCGTGCGCGTAACCGTGCCACCGAGCGGCTCGGCGCAAGCGGTGTTCACTCCGACGGTGGTCCCCGGTGGTGTGACGCGCGGCGTGGTGAGGATCCCGGGCGACGCACTGGCGGCAAACGACGTGTTCCAGTTCACGCTCGCGCCCGACGAGGCGGTGCGGGTGCTGATGGTGCAGCCGGTGCAGGCGCGCACCAATCAGTCGCTCTTTTTTCGGCGCGCGCTGGAGATTGGCGACGCACCGCGGTTCGTGGTGGACGTGAAGCGCGTGGACTCCCTGACGCCGCGCGATTTCACCGGTCGCGGACTCGTGGTCCTCAACGAAGTCGCTCCCCCAGGCGGAGAGCAGGGTGTCGCGCTGCGCGCGGAGATCCGGCAAGGGACGGGGCTGCTCTTCGTGCCGGGCGACGTCCCCAATGATCGCGTGCCCCGCGAATGGGCAACCGTCCTGCGCCTCTCTTCCGCCGACCCCGCCAATCGCGCGTCGACCGGCGGAGCCCGGCTGGCCCGCGTGTCGTACTCGAGTCCGGTCTTTGAGGCGTTCTCAGCGCCCGGGAGCGGCGACTTTTCGTCCGCTCACATTTTCCAGCACCGTTCACTTCGCGTGGCCGGCGACAGCGGCGTGCTTGCCTGGTTCGACGATGGCACGCCGGCACTCGCCGAACGGCAGTTTGGCCGCGGGCGCGTCATGGTCTGGGCGTCGTCCATAGACGACTACTGGACGGACCTGCCCAAGAACCCCGTGTTCCTGCCTTTTGTCCGACAGTTGGCGCGTCACACCGGCCGATTCAGCGATGCGCGTCCCTGGTTCACGGCGGGTGATATCCTGGATCTCACGCGGCACGGCGAACTCCTGACGGGTCTGGTGGAGCGCACCGCCCCCGGCACAGAGCCGACGGTGCTGACGTTGCATTCGCCAACGGCCAAGCGGGTCCGGTTCTCTGACAGTGTGCAGGCGACACCGCTGCTCGAGCGCGGTTTCTACGAACTGCGGACGGCGGTCACTGCGGAAGGGAGCGGGCGGCCCGTGGCGGTGAACGTCGACCTGGCGGAGTCGGATCTGGCGCACATGGAGCCGGAGGAACTGGTGACGGCGGCCCTCGCGGCGACTACAACCGGCGGGCCGCAGGCAACCGCAGACGCGGCGACGGCTGCCGAAAGAGAACGCAATCAGAAAATCTGGTGGTATCTTCTCGTAGGGGCTTTTCTCGTGCTGGCGACAGAGACGATCCTGTCCAACCGGCTGTCGCGAATGGTCACTACCTGATCCTGAAGGACCTGAGGCGGGGGGTGGACGATGCGTGAAGCACACGGCGTATTGACCGGCAGCGATGCCCTGATGGGCGCGGTGCGCGACGTGCGCGCACGATGGCGGCTCAAGCACGCGTTGCGCGGGGCGGCCATCGCGCTGCTCGCGGGCGCAGCGGTGTTCGCGTTGCTGGCCCTTGCCATGCGGGCGATGAACTACGGTGATGGCGCGGTGATCATGGCCCGGGCGCTCGGCGTGGTCGCCGCAGCGGCCCTGGTCTGGCAGTTCGTGATTCGGCCCGTCCGCCGCTCGCCCGACGACTCGTCGGTCGCCCTCTACGTGGAAGAGCACGAGCGCGCCCTGCGCGGCGCATTCGTCACTGCGGTAGAACTCAACAATCGTGATGCCGAGCGTGTCGCTGCGGGTGGGATTGGCGCGCGGCTGGTGAAGGCGGCGGTGGATGGCATTCGTGGCAGTGAATCGGGGCGCCGCGTGGACGCGGGCAGCCTTAAACAGGCCGCTGCGCTGTTCGCATCAACGGCGATCGGCGTCGTGCTGATGTTCGCCAGCGGTCCCGCCACACTTCGCACCGGGGCGCAGCTGCTGCTGACGCCGTGGGGTGGTTCCGATCCGGGTGCCGCGTTCGCGATTCGCGTAAATCCGGGTGACGCAACAATCGCCAAGGGTGGCGACCAGCTCGTCGCCGCGTCGCTGAGCGGGTTCTCGTCGGAGCGCGTCGAACTTCTGGTCCGCAGCGAAGGCGCAACGACGTGGACGCGCCTCGACATGGCGGCCGATTCGACCGGCAAGTGGGCGTTTCGCCTGTTCGACGTCTCGTCGCCAACGGAATACTCTGTCGAGGCGGCGGGGATCAAGTCGCCAACATACAAGTTGAATGTCGCGGCGATTCCGTATGTCGCGACGATGGATCTCGAGTATCGGTTCCCGGCGTACACGCAGTTGCCCAGCCGTCAGGTGGACAGTACGGGTGACATCGCGGCGCTGCAGGGTTCCATGGTTCGCGTGCGCGTCACGCCAACTGTGCCGACAACTGGTGGACGGCTGATCGTGGATGGCGGCGACACGCTCGCGCTCTCGCCCACGACCGATGGCAAGCTGCTGGCGATGATGCGCGTGACCAAGTCCGGCTTCTATAAGGTCGAGCTGCAGGGGCCCGATGGTCGGCCCGTGAGCGCGTCGCTCGATTACACCATCGACGCGCTGCCCGATCGCGCGCCGGCGGTGACTATTGGCCGCCCTGGGCGAGACGTGAAGGTCCTCTCTGTGGACGAGGTTTTCTCCGACACCAAGGCCGAAGACGACTACGGTGTCGCCAATCTCCAACTGACGTTCTCGGTGAACGGTGGTGATGAACGCACGGTGCCTCTCTTCTCGGCCACAGCGCGCGCGCTGCGCGAGGTGGCGGCCGGGCACACGTTCATGCTTGAGGACATGAAGCTCCAGCCGGGCGACCAGATCTCGTATTACGCCAAGGCCACGGACAACAACATCGTCTCCGGCCCGGGAACGGCCAGCACCGACATCTACTTCCTGACGGTGCGTCCGTATGACATGGACTACCGCCAGCGCCAGGGCGGCGGCGGTGGTGGAGGTGGCGGCGGAGGGGGCGGCGGCGAGCAGGAAAGTCCCAGCCGGCTCTCAGAACAACAGCGCCAGGTGATCTCCGCAACCTTCAACCTCGCACGCGACTCAGCCACGCTCGACGCCAAGACCCTCGCAGAGAATGTCGCGACCGTTCGGCTCGCGCAGCAGAAAGTGAAGGAAGAGGCGGCGCTCCTGGCGGAACGGCTCGTTTCTCGCGGCATCGCGGCCGACGACTCGGGATTCAGGAAGATCGCGCAGATCCTTCCGCGCGCCGTGGCGCAGATGGACTCGGCTGAACGGAAACTCATCGCGCCAACGCAACGCTCGGCCATTGCCAACGAACAGCGCGCGCTGACCGAACTCGGCCGCGCGGAGGCGGTGTTCCGCGAAATCCAGGTCCAGCAGCAACAGCAGGGTGGAGGCGGCGGTGGGGGAGGAGGCGGCGGCGGAGCGAACGCCGAGGATCTCGCCGACATCTTCGAGTTGCAGCAGGACCGGATGCGCAATCAGTACGAGACCGTGCAGCGCGGTGAGGCTGGCGGCGGTGCCGAGCAGCGCCAGGACTCGAGTGCAGCTGCGCTCGATGAAACGCGCGAGAAGCTGCGCCAGTTGGCCGCGCGCCAGTTGCAACAGGATGCGCGCGCGCAGGCCAAGGCCGACAGCCTGGGCCGCATGGGACAGAGCGGAGGATCGGGCGGTGATTCGCAGCGCCAGCTGGCACAGGACGCCGAAGAGGCCGCGCGCCAGCTGGAACGACTCGCGCGGGAACGGCAGTCGCAGCCGTTATCTGATGCGGCGCGCCGGCTGCAGGAATCTGCGGACGCGATGCGTCGGTCGGCGGCGAACGGCAGGTCGGGCCAGGCCGATTCGCGGCGGGCACAGGATGGCTTGCAGGAGGCGCGTCGCCTGCTGGAGCAGGAACGGGCGGGCGAGGCGAGCCGAGAAATCGAAGGCCTGCGCGAGCAGCAGCGGCGTCTCGCTGATGCGGAGCGGCAGGTTCAGGAAGGCGTGAACCGCCTCAACACGGACCAGAACATTCGGCGTGACTCGGCGCAACGCGCGCTGCAGCAACAGAAGAACCAGATGGCGGCCGAAGTACGGGCGTTGACTTCGCAGCTCGATCGTGCGGCGACGGAGAACGCGCGCGAGCAGCCGCAGGTCTCACAGGGTCTGCGCGGCGCGGCCGACACGTTGCGCAACCAGCGACTGGCGGACCGGATGCAGATGTCCGGGCAAGCGTTGGGTTCCGCGCCGCCGCAGTGGTTGAACGAGATGGAACGGCAGATCGAGAAGGAAATCGATGACCTCGGACGGCGCTTGGATCGTGCGGCGGAAGCGGCGGAGGCTGGGCAGCAGGCCGCGGCGGGCGAGCAGAGCGCTGATCGCATGCGCGACCTTGTGCGCGGGCTTGAGTCAGTGCAAGAGCGGATGAGGCAGGCGCAAGAACGACGGCTGGTGCAAGGACAGAATCAGTCAGGGGAACAGCAGGGTACTGCGGGACGTGGGGGGACGCAGGGGGACGGGCAACAGCAACCCGGTCAGCAGGGGCGCCAGGGCCAGGGTCAGGGCCAGCAGCAGGCACAAGGGCAGGGACAGGGTCAGGGACAGGGCCAAGGGCAAGGGCAGGGGCAGGGGCAGGGACAAGGACAGGGCCAAGGGCAGGGACAAGGGCAAGGACAGGGACAAGGGCAGGGACAGGGACAAGGGCAGGGGCAGGGACAGGGACAACAGCAAGGACAAGGACAGGGTGAGGGCCAAGGCCAGCAGCAGGGCCAAGGCGGTGGACGCGGTGGCCAGCAGATGGGCGGCGGTGGTGGTGGCGGCAACCGCACAGGCGGTGCGTACACCGGCACCGGCGGCAATCCGAACAACCAGGGCGGCGGCAACTACGACCCGCGGCAGGAAGCGCAGCAGATCCAGCGCGAACTGCAGCAGCGGCTGGCCGATGCGCAGCAGCTCTCGCGTGATCTTCGCCAGCAAGGCCAGGACGTTGCTCCGCTCGACCGCGCGATCGAAGCGATGCGCATGGCAAGCACGTTCACCTCGCTCGAGGACAAGCGCGCCGAGGCGATGCTGCGCACGCAGGTGGTCGAGGGACTGAAGGCCTACGAGTACGCACTGCGACGCGCCAATGGAGATGAGTCCCGCGTGCTTCTTGAACGCAGCGGCGAAGTGCCGCCGGCCTTCAAGGCACTGGTCGAGGAGTACTATCGATCACTCTCACGACCAGCGCCGCCGCCGAAGAAACCTCAGCCCTAGAATCCGAAGGTGCGCGTGTACTTCACCACGAACGTGCGCGCGAGCGAGAAGGGAGCGAGTTCCTGGCCCGGTGCAAACGCGCGGTCGGTGTCGAGCCCTTCATTGTAGACCAGCCAAAGGTCCGTGCCCTCCGCGAACGCATAGCGGAAGCGCGCATTCACATCCACGCGATGCGTCGTGGAGTTGTACTGAACAAAGGCATTTCCCGAAGCGCGCACGTCGAGCGCGGTGCGCACGCGGAGCCGCGCCACCTGCACCCGCTCATGTTGGTCGCGCGACGCGAATCGCAGCGCCGACAGCTGATAGTCGCCGCTGACTTCCAGGTGCGGCGAGACATTCCATGTGGGCGAGAGAATCGCCTGCGTGCGCGTGCCGTCGTAGAAGCTGCCGCTGCGCAGATCCAGCGACGTCCGCAGCCTGCGGCCCTGCGCCATGGTGAATGCCATCTGGAAATCGGCAAAGTCATACGTGCCCGCAGGGATCGTCGCCTTGCCGATGGAGAACGCGCGGCGCACATCCTCGTGGAACCACTTGGGTTCGAGCCAGCCGCCACCGCCGCGCTTGGTGTCCCATTGAACCCAAAAGGCATACGTGCCTGATTCGAGCGAGCGGTCGCTGTTGCGATACGTCTGGAAGGCCAGCCACCCGGGGTAGTAGCGTCGCATCCACGGATGCGTGTCGGTGTAGATGAACCAGTTGCCGAACGCATTCAGTTGCGTGAAATCGGTGCGCTGCAGGAAGCCGAGTTCGGGCCGGTAGTCTCGCCCCATACCCGTGACGGTGAGGGCGTACTGATTGCCGCGCTGTGTGCGGCGCTCCCACCCCAGATGCGCGAGCCCGCGCGACGAGGCGCTGACGGTTGACGAATCGCGACTGTCGAAGGTGGACGAATACCTGAGCGTGAGAAAATGTTCGCCCGGGGCCTTCACCACGGCGTCGCCGCCCAGCCCGACATTGGACCGTTCACCACCCGTGCGCGACGTGACCATCAAGCCGGCGGTGGAAAACTTGTTGATGATCGGATGTCGCAACCTGAGCACGCCGAAATTCTCGCCAGCGGTGCCCGCGTGCGCGCGCGTCTGCATGTCGAGAAGGCCGATGTCCCATCCGCCCGCGCGGCCTACGATGCGCCCGCCGCCGACAATCGGAACGGGTGACCCATCAGGCGCGAGGCCGATGCGGCGCGAGTGGAAGAGCCGGGCGCCGCCACCGGCGGTAAAGTCGAATACACCACTCCCTTCCTGGAAGAATCGTCGCCGCTCGGGGAAGAAGAGGGGGAATCGATCGAGGTTGACCTGCTGGTCATCGGCCTCGACCTGTGCGAAATCGGTGTTCGCTGTGAGGTCGAGCGTGAGGTCGTTGGTCAAAGAATACCGCACATCGAGCCCGACCTCGCTGCGGGTGGCGTTGCGCGAGGAGAAGCGCGGATGCGCAGCGGTCGGCGCGACCGTACTCCGCGATGAGCCGCCGAGCACGAAGGGCGTCACGTAGAGTGGCCTGCGGCGCTTCACATCCCGCAGCAGTACGTCCTGCGCCACGGACGGGCGTCGAAAGTCGAATTTCGGGTCGATCTCGGGAAACGTGACGCGCTCGCCAAGGCGCGACACCAGGCGCGTGACCGTGAGGCCCATTTCAATGGCGCCGCTGTTGTCGGGCCGAAACCCGATGCTGGAGAACGGAATGCGGGCCTCGACGAACCATCCCTCGGAGGTGATCGTCGTGCGCGCATCCCAGAACGTGTCCCAACTGTTGTTGAGCGTTACGCCGTCATCTGAAAGCGCGACGTCGAACCGCATCCCGGCGGCTGTGACGCCAAACCACTTGGCATTCTGGTTGTCGTTGAACGGGTCGATATAGATCGCGAGCGCATCATCGCCATTCCAGCGATCGCGGTAGAGAGAGTTGATCCGGATGCCAGATGGATCCGTGTCGTAGAACCAGCCTGCCGCGTAGAAGTATTCGTCATCGTAGGTGACCCGGATCTCTGTCCGCTGTTGCGGCGCACCCTTGAAGACCGGGAGGTACATCGTCATGGGCAACGGTGAGATGTCTCGCCATGCAGGTTCATTTGGAATGCCGTCAATGACGATCGCCGCTCTGGAACGCACCAGTTCCATTGGTGCACGAGGCGGTTGTGCCGCGAGCGGCGCGGTCGACCAACCCGCAACAAGCACGGCCGCCGCCACGGGGTGTCCAATGAAGCGCAGAAGACTCGGCATCTGATCCACGAATGGGTGATGGCAGGATTACACCCCATAGACCGGCGGAGACCGCAGATGGATGCATTCGCGGGCCAATCGTTTCGGCTCAGGGACGACCTGTGTCCTTCAGGCACTCCCAGTGCTGCCCAGACCCCCTGTTGACGAGCTGACTATCGTTCTAATGAGGAGGAAGTCGACCGATGACCAAGATCAAATCCGACAATCCCGAGCTAAAGGAAAAACTCTCGGAGATGCAGTACCAGGTGACGCAGTGCAGCGCGACGGAGCCGCCGTTCCGGAATGAGTTCTGGAACCACAAGGAGGATGGCATCTACGTCGATGTCGTCTCCGGCGAACCGCTCTTCTCCAGCACGCACAAGTTTGATTCCGGCACCGGCTGGCCAAGCTTTGTCCAACCGATCGAGCCGGAACATGTGACGGAACACAGCGACAGCGCCTACGGCATGCGTCGCGTGGAAGTGCGCTCCAAGGACGGAGATTCGCATCTGGGCCACGTGTTTCCCGACGGACCAGGTCCGACCGGGATGCGTTATTGCATCAACTCGGCGTCGCTGCGGTTCATCGCCAAGGACAAGCTTGAGGCGGAGGGATACGGGAAGTATCTCGGACTTTTCGGAGAGGCGGCAAAGTGACGCCGGCGGCGAGTGACGCCGCGAACGCCATGGCCGTCGGCCCCGGGATCAGTGAAACCGCCACGCTCGCCGGCGGCTGTTTCTGGTGCCTGGAAGCGGTGTTCCTGCAACTCAAGGGCGTGAGCAAGGCGCAGAGCGGATACGCAGGGGGGCGTCGTCCGAACCCGACGTACGAGCAGGTGTGCACCGGAGTCACCGGACACGCCGAGGTCGTCCGCGTCACCTACGATCCAGCGGTGATCGGGTTCAGCGATCTGCTCGACGTGTTCTTCACCATCCATGATCCCACCACGCTCAATCGCCAGGGCGCGGACACGGGCACACAGTACCGTTCAGCGATCTTCTTCGAGTCTGCGGATCAGGAGACAGCGGCGCGCGCGAAGATCGCGGCGTTGGCGGCCGAAAAAGTTTGGGACGATCCGATCGTGACTGAGGTCGTGCCGCTCACGGCGTTCTATCCCGCCGAGTCATATCACGACGATTACTTCGCACGGAACCCGCAGAATCCGTATTGTGCCGCGGTGATCGCGCCCAAGGTGGCAAAGGCGCGGAAGTACTTCTTCGAGAAGCTTTCGAAATAGAACGCGGGTACCTGACCAGTAGCTGAACTGCCGCATCGGATCAGGCGGATCCAGCTGATCCCTCGGTGCGCCACGCCTGGCGGACAGCGAGGACAAGCGCCGTCAGCACCAGCAACGCACCCGCCTGGTGCGCGATGCCGATGATCACAGGCACGCCGAGTAGCAGCACGGTAATCCCGATCGCGACCTGCACGGCAACGGCGCCAAGCACGAGATCGAGCCGCAATCGCATGGTGCCAATGGCAGATGGGCGCGCGCGGAACCACACGATGATCACCGTGAGCATCGTCGCGATGGCCAGCCACCGGTGGTTGAACTGCGCCGCCGCCGGATTCTCGAACCAGTTCTTGAGCCACGGCGTCATCGTGCTGTACTCAGCGGGCACCAGCCCCGCGCCCATCATCGGGAACTCGTTGTAGATCTCGCCGGCGCGCAGCCCCGCGACGAACGCGCCACTCACGACCGTGACGGCCGCCATCGCAAGCAGTCGCATCAACGCGCCGCGCCACTTGATCCCATCTGCAGCAAACCGCTCACCGCCAACCGCCGACTCGTTGTTGTCGTTCAACAGGCCGTCCGCCGTCCACACCGTCACGAGGTAGATCACGAGCGCTAGCGAGAGGTGCGCCGCGAGCCGGTACTGGCTGACGTTCACGCGCTCCGTGAGCCCGCTCGCCACCATGTACCAGCCCATCGCGCCCTGCAATCCCATCAGGACGCCAAGTGTGGCGAGACGCGGGATCAGATCGCGCGGCACGCGCTTGCGCGCCCAGCGCACCGCGAGCGGCACCACGAAGATGAGGCCGACGAATCGCGCCCAGAATCGGTGGAGGAACTCCCACCAGTAGATCGCCTTGAACTCGCCGAGGGACATGCTGGCGTTCATTTGCGCGTACTGCGGGATCAGCTTGTATTTCTCGAACTCGGCGGCCCACGCCGCCTCAGTGAAGGGCGGCACAACTCCGCTCACCGGCTTCCACTCGGTGATCGAAAGTCCGCTTTCGGTGAGTCGCGTGCCGCCGCCGATGAGAATCAGCAGGAAGAGCGACGCGGCCCAGATGCCGAGCCAGCGGCCAATGGTGCGTCGGTCGAGCGTGTGGTCGGTCATACGATCGAAAGCTACCGCGACGCATGCGTATCACGGCACTACGGCGCAACACGTTCAGGGCGTTTGGCCGTGCGCGTCGCGGAAGAAATCCGGGAGGTCAATTGTGAGCGGAACTGTGCGGCCGTCGGGATGCCACGCGGCAACGGTGGTCAGCAGCTCCGGCCATTCCCCCGACGGCGTCCAGCGCTCGATGCGACGTTCGTCGGTGTCCACCACCCAGTACTCATCAGCGACCCGTTGATACTTGCGGCGTTTGAGCAGGCGATCCGCGCGCTTTGAATTCGGTGACAGCACTTCAACGATCAGGAGAAAGCGTTTGCAGTCTTCCAGGCTCTCCGGCCGACGCCCATTTACCAGCGGCGCAACGAAGACGTCTGGTTGCACCAGTGTCTTGGTGTCGAGGATGAGATCTGAGCGGCTTCCAAGAGTCTCGCCAATTCGCGGCGGCCCGTCGACGTAGTCGGCCAGACGGCGGACGAGCCGCATGAACGCTCGCTCATGCGTGATCGACGGCCCGGGGCTCACCAGGAGTTCCCCGTCGACGCACTCGAACGTGACGCCGGGACCGGCGCGCTCGCGCAGCCGCCGAACCTCGGCGGCAGTCCACTCGTGCGCGCGATCGTCCAGCAATGCAGGCATGCCCATAGTATGCTCGGCTCGGCGGCGAAAAGAAAAGGGTGCACGCCGGACGATGCGCCAAGGCAACGCGCGGTGCGTCATCATTTCCGCTGCCGCGCGAACCAAGTCAACGCACGGTCAATCCCCCCCGCCTCCGCATCCACCGCCACCACACCCCGACGAGCACCCGGACCCGCCGCCGTCGCCGCCGCCGGAATCGCCAGCGCCCGCGTCGCTCGTCGAGTCACCGAACGAACCGTCGCTGCCGCCGCCGGAGAATCCACCGCCACCGCCGAAGCCGCTGAACCCGCCGAGCGACGCTGCCGTGCCGCCGTCACCCAGGTCGCCATCGCTCACCATTGAGTAAAGCGGCGCGTCCGCGTAGCCGCCGTCGGCGTCCTTGCGACGCTTTGCATCGCGCTTTCTCGACGCGCTCGGAACAAACTTTGGCGTGCCCCAGATTGCGGCCGGCGGTTCGTCGTTGAATTCGTGTGTGTACCGCTCAATCGTTGCGTCGTACTGTGCCTCAAATGTGCGAGTCTGGTCCGGTGTCGCGATCAGTTCGGGTGAGTGGTCAAACTCCTGCTGGAGCACATCGCGACAGAACTGACGGTAGCCGCGGCTGAAGAGCAGATGTTCGTGCCAGACTTTGTCGATCGTCTTCGGCGGCGTGACGTAGAAGTCGCTGACACAACCAAGGAAGACAAAGCGTTTGTATTCGTTGATGGCCTGCAGTGCGAAACCGGTCGGCCACCTGAGCTTGGCTGAGAGCTTGCTCGCGAATGCCTTGGTCGAGGCATCGGGCCCACCGAACAGCTCGGCGACCTTGTCGCCCAGGTGCTCCGGCACGAGGTCGTCAAAGTGGTAGTCGTTGATGCGCCGCCAGAGGGCGGCTTTGTTGCGGGGTTTTGTCTTTGGCACAAAGACCTCTCGGCGAGCGTGTTGCCGCAGTGCTACTTCTTCGGCGTGATCAGCGCTTCGAAGTCAGCAAATCCGCGAAGCGCTCGCAGCGCGGGATTGAGATGCCATGGCGCCAAGGACTGCCCCTGCTGGTGTGCCGTGCGAAGCAGTCGCACCGCCTCACCGCGCTCGCCCAGCGCGGCAAGGATTCCGGCCCGCCAATACGGCGTTGAGCCATTGTCCCACTCGCGGACAGACACGGCGAGAGAATCGGAAATGGCGCGCGCACGCGTCGTGTCGCCGCGCCGCGCGTATGCGATTGCGAGGTAGCCGCGTGTTCCGATGGAGGAGTTTGACGTGTCCGGAAGCGCACGCGAGAGGTGTGTGATCGCGGAATCGAGCTGACCAATATCGAGCCAGGCGCGTCCAATCGAGCGTTCGAGCGCGCGCGCGGGAGGTGAGGTGCGCGGGCGCGTGGCAACCCAACGGAGCGCCGCCTCAGTCAATTGGCGCGCAGTCGCTGTGTCGCCGTGCGCCTCGAACTCCCAAGCGCCCGTTGATATCGCATCGAGTGCGGCAAGGCCGGTGGCGTCGTTCGATCCGCGGAGGATGGTGTCCGCGAGCGCGAGCGCTGCGTTGCGTTCACCGAGTCCGGCCAGCGGCCGAAGGGCGCGATTTACGAATGCGGGCCTGCCAGGGTACCTGCGGCGCGCGAGGTCAATGTGAGCGGCTTCCTTCCTGTAGTCGCCGAGCAGGTGGTAGGCGGTGGCCAGTTGCCCCGGACTGCCCTGCCACTTGGCCGCCGCCATCGCCGAATCTATTGATTCCAGCGCTGGCACGGCGACGCCGGGGCGCATCAGGTTATTGGCCGCGAGGCCAACAGAGTAGTTGACGAAAGGTTCGCCTGAGCGGACCACGAGGGTTTGGGCCGTGCGAAGCTGAGTCTCGAAATCACCCTTGACCATGGCTTGCGAATACTCAAGGAGAAGTCGGTCCGCCGCAGAGAGGCGTTCGCGGAGTCGTTCCAACCCTGCCACAACTTCAGCAGCAGAATCACGAATCCCTGCGTTCGTAAAGGTTGCTGCGAGCCCGAAATACGGCGCTGCAAACAGCGAATCGAGCGCGATCGCGCGCCGATAGTAGGGTCGTGCGGCGGCCTGATTGCGGACGAATACGTCCAGGCCAGTCATGAACTCGCGATATGCCGAGTAGTTCGGTGGCTGCCCGGCCACGGCCACCCGCTTGACGACGTCACCGCTGACAATCGCACCGAGCACACGGTCACGCAGCGCATTGATTGCGATGATGGGGTCGGACACCGGACCAGCGACTGGCTCAATGGCACGAATCACTTCGCCCGTGGCGGCGTTGACAATGTTTACCTGGATTCGTAGCGAATCACCAAACCGGCTGACGCTGCCGGTGACCACCGTTCCGGCTTTAGTGGCCCGCGCCACGCGCGACACGAGATCCGCGTCTCCCGCCTTAGCGTCGCCAATTGCGAAGTTCACCATGGTGCTCGAGACGACCTTGGCCGAATCCGTCTGCACGATTCCCTGCATCAGCCAGTCTGCCGCAACCCGGGCGGCCTGCGTCACGGCGGTGTCCGTGGTCAGCGTCTCAAATGGCAGCACGGCCACGGTGCGCGCGTCGAGTGCCGGCACCCGCGACATCCGCCACGCCATCCAGATCCCGCTGCCGATGATTGCGGTGACTGCACCGGCCCACACCCAGCGCCAGCCAATGAACCGCTGGCGCGGATATGCCACCCCGCTCGCGGCCAGCAACGGTTGCGTCCCGCCACTCGGCGTCGCAATGGCGTCGAGTTCCTGAACAATCTCAATCGCGGACTGCGGACGGTCCGCGGCCGACTTGGAGAGGCAGCGCATCACCAGACGCGCGAGCGCCGGGGGAGTGGACGCACGCGCGTTCTCCACGGGCGCAGGCGTTTCCATCATATGCGCTGCCAGTGTGGCCTGCGGCGAGCGGCCGCCGAACGGGTTGTGCCCAGCGATCATTTCATACGCCATCACGCCCAAAGCGTAGATGTCTGCGCGATGATCGGTGCGCCCATCGGCCGCCGCTTGCTCGGGCGACATGTAGGCGGGGGTGCCGAGCGCGACGCCGAGCGAGGTAAGGGCGGAGCCCTTCTCGGAGCTTGCATCGGCGACTGCCTTAGCGACGCCAAAGTCCGAGACCGACGCAGCTCCATCCGAAACCAACACGTTCTCCGGCTTCATGTCGCGGTGCACAACGCCGCGCCCGTACGCGTACGCGAGGGCGCTCGCGATGTCACGGAGGGTGCGGACCACCTCGCCGATGGGGAGCTCGCCGTGCTTCAGCCGCGAGCGCAGCGTGTCGCCCTCGATGTACGGCATCGAGAACCACGGGAGCCCGTTGGCATCGCCGGTTGCGAGCAGCGGCACGATATGCGGGTGCTGCAGCTTGGCCGCCGTGGAGATTTCGCGCCGAAACCGCTCGATCGAGACTCCGCTGGCCAGATCGGGCGGGAGCACCTTGAGCACGACGCGACGGTCGAGCGCGAGCTCGGTGGCCAAAAATACGCGCGACATCC
>JARIET010000020.1 GCA_031127185.1 Gemmatimonadota bacterium
GGCGCCACGATCCTGAGATCCAGCGAACGTTCCCGCTGCAGCGCCTGCAGGTGCACGAGCGCGCCGTCGAAATGCAGGCCGTCGGTCACCACGTTGATGCCCGACCCAGCGGCGGCCGGAATGCCCAGGCCGTTCACCACGAGATTTTCGCCCGTGCTCGTGTTGGGGACAAAACTGATCTCCCGGGGCGTCGCGCCGATCAGCGCGGCGAAATCCTGCTTCACCTGCGTCACCATTGCCTGGCTTGACGGCATCACCTCAGCAGGACGCGAGCGGGTGTCCGCGTGCCGCTTCATGGCCTCGGCGCCGGCGATGGGGAGAGGATGCGACCAGGCGCTATTGAGGAAGGTGATCCCGGGCGGAATGGAGAACTCCGCCTTGGCCGGCAAGGCCTGCGACTGCCTGATGCCGCTGCCAGCCGTCCCCAACGCCGCATCTGTCAGCACCCCCGGCACCGTAGCGATCGCCGCGAGTCTACCCGCATTGGCAATCAGTTCACGGCGGCTGATATCGCGTGAGTGCATGTCAGAATCCTCAAGGGAGTACCGCACCCGTGCGCCTGTCCGGGGCTTCGGCCAAACGTACGCCCATCGAGTACGCGGCGCCACAATCTGACTGTCGGGAATGGTCCCGGGCATCCATATTCGGGCGGTCGGACCGACCCACGGTTCCCCCCCACGCGGCAGACGTCGCCTCACCAGGGAAGTTGACGATGCGCACGATATGGCTTTCGCTTGCAGCGCTGGCAATCGCCCAGCAGGCGCCCGGGCAGTCGCACACCATTGTCGCGCTGAGTCACGCCGATTTTACGGCCTACGAACTCGACCCGCGCAACGGAGCAATTCTCAACAAGTTCACCGCGCGCAACGAACCGCATGAAGGCGTCGCCACGGCGGACGGCAAGACGTTCTACGCGGCCATTCCGAACGGCCCGCACGTGGTGATTCTCGATCTGGCAACCTTCAGGGAGATCGGGCGCATCGAATCGGAGTTCTTCAAGTCGTCGCGCCCCAATGGATCAGCCTCACCTCACGGTATCGCGCTCAACTCCGACGGGAGCAAGCTGTACGTGGGGCTCGAGAACGCCGACATCCCCGGCATCGTGGTCTACGATACCCGAGCCAGGCGCGTGATCCGCAAGATCGATGTCGTGCTGCGTGGCGGGCACTTCCTGGCCATTCAGCCAGGAACGGACAAGCTCTACTACCCGATGCGGGATGATCACCGTGTGCTGGTGATCGACACCAAGACGGATGCCATCACGAAGGTCATCCCGGTCGAAGGTGGTCCGGTCGGCGTGGGCTTCGCGCCCAACGGTGACGTCTGGATTCACAACGATGGCGACGGCACCGTGCACGTGATCGACAGCAAACGAGACACGGTCACACAGGTGCTCCGCGAGCTGGGCAAGGGCGCGGGGCGAATGGCGGTGTCGCCAGACGGCAAATGGGCGGCGTCCACCCACGGCACGACGGAAGATGTGGCGCTCATCAATGCCACCACCAAGACACTCGCCGCGACCATCAAGATCGGCCGAGGGCCCGGGTTCCCGCTCTTCTCTCCCGATGGCTCCAAGCTGTACATCATGAACGTCGGTGCCGGCGATGTCTGCGTCATCGACACCGGCACGATGACGCTCACCGCCCGATACAAGGTTGGTGTGAACCCATTCGGCGGATCGGTGGTGGTTCGTCGGTAGGGTGACACCACGCAGGTCCACCGTTCAACCAACGGACGCAAGACTGATGAAACCCCTCGATCGGCGTTCCTTCGTCGCCGCAACGGCCGCGATGGCGGCGGCGTCCGTGACGGTGCCGGCCGAGACCACTGCGTCCGTGGCGGACGCGACTGCGCAAGGGCGGAGCAGCATCGACGACCCACTCGGCGTTCGTGGCGATTTTCCGATTGTTCGCGAGCGGACGTTTCTCAACTCGGCCTACATCGCCCCAATTCCCAGGCAGGTGGTAGCTGCGGGTACGGCGTTTCTTGAGGAAAAGGCACGCAACTCCTTTCAGCTCGGTCCGCTCCTGGGCAAATGCAACGAGGTGCGCGCGCAGTTTGCCCGCTTGATCGGCGCTGCGTCGCCCGATGAAATCGGCCTGCTCTATTCCACGGCTGAAGGTGAAAATGTCGTCGCCGCCGGCGTGGGGCTGCGGGCGGGCGACAATGTGGTCATCGACGAGCTGCACTATGACACGGAGTTCGTGCTCTACCGCAAACTCGCGAAGCAGAAGGGGATAGAACTCCGCATCGCCAGGCACCGCAACGGGGTTGTGGATGCCAGCGACTTTGAGCCGCTCGTCGATGCCCGCACGCGAGTGGTGTCCGTGGCCTGGGTATCGCACCGCAACGGACTGCGCCACGACGTTCGGGCTATTGCCGATGTCGCGCACGCCAAGGGCGCGCTCGTCTATGCCGACGCCATTCAGGCCATTGGCACCTTTCCTATTGATGTCGTCGCCTCGGGCGTGGATGTGCTCTGCACCGGATCATACAAGTGGTTGCTGGCCGGCTTTGGTGTCGCTCCGCTGTATGTGCGAACGGCCATCGCCGATCGCCTGGAGCTGGACCGCTATGGGGAGTTCAATGCGGGTCGATTGCTGCCGAATGACGACTACGAGACCCCCACAAGTGCCCGGCGGTTCGACTACTGCAGTCGCGCCTTTGGCGAGGTGTACGCCCTGAGTGCAGGGCTCGCCTACCTCGAGCGCGTGGGCGTCGACCGGATCGCCAAGCATACGATTGATGACCTCGCGATGCGCCTGCAAAATGGTCTCCACAACCAGGGCCACCGGCTCTTCACGCCAATGGGCAATCGCTCGGCCATCGTCACGTTCTACAACTCACGGCCAATCGCCGATCTACGGGCCGCGTTTCAGGCGGCCAACGTGGAAGTGACCGTGCGCGACGGAACCGTCCGCATTGCACCCGCCCTGTTCAACAACGCGGACGACATCGACCGCTGCCTCGCCGTCACCAGGAGACTCGTTTGAGCATGCGCGCATTTCCGTCCAGAGCACGACGCTCCGCGCGGCAGCCGCTCTGGCGTGGGGCAACACATGTGGCGCTCGCGGCATTCGCCGTCGGGATCGGTGGGTCATTCCCTGCAACTGCGGCCGGCGCGCAGGGCGCTCCAGAGGCACCCCTGCTGACGGTGCTGATCAAACCCGGTGTCATGAGTGAGGCGGTGGGCAAAGGCGATCTCGATATCGAGATGAGGATTCCCGGACTCAACGTCGCTGCTGGCGCACCGTTCCTCTCGATGGGCATGTTCGTGCCCGGTTTGGCAAGAGCACAGGAGCTGGCTTCGCTCGACGTGCGCGATGCGACCGGGGTCGTGCCGATTGCGGTCGCCAACGCCCAGAACGGTCCCGGCCAGTGGGTGGCCTCACGCGCCGTTCAGGGCAACGTTGTTGTTCGCTATCGACTCATTGCGGAGAACATTCCCGCGCTGGCTGGTGGCCCCCCGATTGGGGTTCGCATTGATGGAGATGGTTTTTCCTCCGCCGGCCAGGCGCTGCTGATGATGCCACGCACGACGACGGCGTATCGCATTGCCATCAACTGGGACCTCTCAGCGATGGGCCCGGGCGCAGAAGCGGTGTCGAGCTTCGGCGACGGAAATGTCACCCTCCCCGCTGGCCCGGTCGGCCGCATGGGCTCGGCGCTGTACATGGCCGGCCACCTCAAGCGCGAACCGCGAAACAATACCGGCGCTTTTTCTGCGGTCTGGGTGGGAGAACCGGCATTCGATCCGCGCCCCGCCATGCAGTGGTCGGCCGCCATGCACGCGGCAATGAGTCGCTTCTTCCGCGATGAGCATGAGCCGCCCTACCGTGTGTTCCTGCGCTACAACCCAATGAACGCCGGTGGCGGTGCGGCATTCACCAACTCCTTCATCGTCACGTACGGCACCGGCGTGACGGGTGGAAACCTGAAGTCGATCCTCGGTCACGAAATGACGCACACGTGGACCGCCAACGGCATCGGCCAATGGTACAGCGAGGGAACTGCCGTGTACTATCAGGCGCTGCTCCCCTGGCGTGCGGGGCTGATGACGGCCGACGAGTATCTGGCCGACCTCAACAAGACCGCGAGCCGCTACTTCACGAACGCGCTGAAAGACACACCCGAGGCTCAGGTGGCGCCGCGCTTCTGGGAGGACACACGGATTCGGGTGCTGCCCTATGACCGCGGCGCGATGTATTTCGCTGTGCTCAATGGAAAGGTGCGGCGCGCGTCGAATGGCGCGCGTTCACTCGATGATCTGGTGCGCACCATGATAGTGCGGGCGCGCTCGGGACAACCCATGACCGAGGCCGTCTGGCTCGATCTGCTGCGCACCCAGGTTGGTGAGGATGGCCCAGACGTCCACCGCTCAATGCTGGCTGGCGGCCTCATGCTGCCCGAGTCGGACGACTTTGGCCCCTGTTTCCGGCGTACCGTCAAGCCGATTCGACAGTTCGATCTTGGCTTCGACAATGCGTCTATCCTCACTACTCCAAAAGTCATCCGGGGTCTCAAGGCTGGCTCCACCGCACAGGCAGCTGGCCTCCAAAATGGTGATACGGTGAGCTACGCCGTTGCACTCGACGCCGTGCAGGGCGACGTCACGCGGATGCTGACGCTGCACGTCACGCGCAACGGCGTCACGACTCCGGTGACCTACCTTCCCAGGGGATCTGCAATCGACGCATATCAGTGGGAGCGGATCCCCGGTACACCACCGCAGGGCTGCACACCGTAACCCGAACCAAACGGAGGTGGTGATGAGCGCGAAACTCGCTGCCCTGCTCGCCGCAGCCTTGGTCGGCGCGCTGGCCATGCCGGTGGCGGCACAACCGGAACAACAGGCCGCACAGGCGGCGCCCCGCCGCCCGTCCAACGACCCGCGCGAGTTCCTGGCGCAGCCACCACGGCCATCGTCGCTCAAGGGCGCGTTCAGTCTGGTGAGCATTGGCGACCTGCTCTATTCGCACCCGATGGTCAACCACCCGAACGCCGACTTTCAGCGCGTCGTCGACCTGATTCGCACCGGCGACGTCACCATCGGCAATCAGGAAGGCGTCTTCATTGACCTGAATGGATTCAAGGGCGAGGGCTACGGAAACGGTCTCCTGTGGGGTGAGGGAGCGTTGGCCCGGGACATGAAATCCCTCGGCGTCGACATGGTGTCGGTCGCCAACAACCACTCCACGGATTTTGGAGCGGTCGGCCTGCTCGATACACGCCGCCTGCTCGACGCCGCCGGTCTCGTCCACTCCGGCGGAGGTCAGACACTGCAGGAAGCGCGCGCTCCGGGAATCCTGCGTACGCCGAAAGGGAGTGTGGCACTGATATCGACGGCGTCGACGTTCAAGCCGAATGCCGGCGCAAACGATCGCTTGGGCGACGTTCCGGCGCGCGCGGGCATCAGCACGCTACGGCTCAGAAAGACGAACTTTGTAAACCGCGAACAGCTCGCCGCGCTCCGAAAGCTGGCGACCGACCGCGCCACGCCACGTGAACCCGCGCCGGCAGCCGACGCCACCGACGTCGTGTTCGGCGAGCAGACATATCGGCTTTCTGAAAAGAGTGGCGTCAGTTACGACATGGAGCTGTACGACCACGCTGCGCTGCTCAAGTCCGTGCGGGATTCCAAGGCCCAATCCGATCTAGTGGTCTTCACCATCCATGCCCACGAGAGCACCACCGGGATGGACGACGATACGCCGCCGCCACCGGACTTTCTCATCAAACTCTTTCGCGACTGCGTGGACGCCGGGGCCGACGTCATCATGGGCGGCGGGCCGCATTCGCTGCGCGGTATCGAGATCTACAAAGGCAAGCCGATTTTCTACGGGTTGGGCGTGTTCTTCATCAAGGGTGAAATCAAGGTTCTGCAGGAGACCGCGTTGCGCGTGTTCCCCGATTCCACCGGTCGAGCGCCGCCACCGCGCCCGGCAGAACGATCCGTGCGTGCCGGCGGAAATCCGGCCAGCTGGTACGACGGCATCGTCGCCATCACCGACTTCGAGAATGGCAAGCCGGTGGCCGTACGCCTGTTCCCGCTCGATGTCGGCAATACGTACGACACGGCCCGCCGTGGCAACCCGCACCTCGCCGACCCAACCACTGCCCAGCGCATTCTCTCCGATTTGCAGCGCAATTCGGCACCGTTCGGAACCACGATTGAGATACAGGGTTCCGTTGGCGTAATTCGTATTCCGTAGCAGGCGCAGCTGATTTCCTGGCCCGAGATTCGACTCCACTTCCAGTCCAATTCAAGGATCGCCCCATGTCCGTTCCGCAAGCGTTTGGCCGCCTCGCCACTTTCATCACCCTCGCGTGTGTCGCCATCGGACCACTCACGACGAGCGCACAACCGGCACGCCCCGCTCTGCGAACCATCGAGGACCGCACAGCCGGGATGCGAAAACTCGACGGCTACTTCCCGCTCTACTACGACTCAGCCGCCGGCCAGTTGTTTATGGAGATTCCGCGCTTCAACACCGAGGTGCTCAACCTCACCGGGCTCGCATCAGGCCTTGGGTCCAACGACATCGGCCTCGACCGCGGCGTCACCCAGGGGTCGCGTATCGTCTTCTTCGAGCGTGCCGGCTCGCGCGTGATGATGGTGCAGCCCAACTACCGGTTCCGCTCGACCAGCACGAACCCCAATGAAGTACGAGCCGTGCGCGACGCGTTCGCACGCTCGGTCCTTTGGGGCTTCAACGTGGCGGCTGAGAGCAATGGCGGCGCGCGGGTACTCGTGGACATGACCGACTACCTCCTTCGCGACGCGACCAACATCACCCCACGCCTCACCCCCGGCTCATATCGGCTCGACAACACGCGCAGCTCCGTTTACCTGCCGATGACGATGAACTTTCCGAAGAACACGGAGATGGAAGCCGAGCTGACCTTCATCGCGCAGGCCGGTGGCGGTCGCGGCGGCCGCGGCGGAGCGTTTGAGGGCGTGGGCAGCGTGTCGGCGTCGGCCGAGGCGGCATCGCTCCGTGTGCATCACTCCTTTGTGGAACTCCCCGACAACAACTACACGCCGCGAGTGCACGATCCGCGGTCCGGCTATGGCGCCTTCAGCTACGCCGACTACTCAACGCCACTCGGCGAATCGATGACCAAGCGGTTCATCCCGCGGCACCGCCTCAAGAAACAGAACCCCTCGGCAGCCATCAGCGATCCCGTCAAGCCGATCATCTATTATCTCGACCCTGGAACGCCCGAGCCCATTCGCACCGCGCTGCTCGAAGGAGGGCGCTGGTGGGATCAGGCATTCGCCGCAGCGGGCTACCGCAACGCATTTCGGATCGAAATGCTCCCCGAAGGTGCCAGTTCGCACGACGTCCGCTACAACGTCGTGAACTGGGTGCACCGCTCCACGCGCGGCTGGAGCACCGGCGCCAGCATCACCGATCCGCGCACGGGCGAGATCATCAAGGGCCTTGTCACGCTGGGTTCACTGCGCGTACGGCAGGATTGGATGATCTTCGAGGGGTTGTTGCAGCCTTACGCCAACGGCGACGAAAAGACTCCCGAAATTGAGAAGTGGTCGCTCCAGCGCATTCGCCAGCTCTCGGCCCATGAGATTGGCCATACACTTGGACTCGGCCACAACTATTACAACAGTGACGCCGGCCGCATCAGCGTGATGGACTACCCGATGCCCCTGGTGACCCTGCGCCCCAACGGAACGATCGATATCTCACAGGCCTATACCAACGAGATCGGCGACTGGGACAAAGTCTCCATCGCGTACGGATATCAGGATTTCCCGCCGGGCACGAACGAGGCGCAGGCGCTCGACCAGATCCTCGACCGCGCGTGGGCGCGCGATGTCCGCTACATGAGCAACCAGGATCTTGGCGCCAACCCGCGTGTGGACCAGTGGGTGAACGGCACGGATCAGGCGGCGGAACTCACGCGCATCATGGAAGTGCGACGTGTGGCGCTCTCGCGGTTTGGCGAAAACGCCATCAAGCGCAACGCGCCGCTTGCGCAGCTCGAGGACGTACTCGTCCCGCTCTACCTCCATCACCGCTATGCACTCGAATCGTCGGCCACGGCGCTCGGTGGCATCTACTACACTTATGCGCAGCGCGGAGACGGCCTGGAGCCCGTGCGCCCGGTGCCGGCCGCCGAACAGAATGCGGCAATGCGCGCGCTCATGTCCGCGCTGGCGCCATCCGCACTGGCGCTGCCAGACGCACTACTCAAGCGCATCCCACCGCGCCCGCCGGGATACGGCGGTTCGCGCGAACTTTTTCCGCGCAACACGGGGCCGATGTTTGACGCCATCACGCCGGCCATGGTGGCCGCCGACCTCATCGTCTCGGCGCTGCTCGACGACAGTCGGGCAGCCCGCATGGTAGAGCAGAAGATGTTCGATGCCACGCAGCCCGGCTTGGAGGGGTTGCTTGACGCACTCTTTGCGGCGTCCGCACCGTCGGCCAGCCACTCACCATACGAGGCGGAGATTCAGCGCGCGGTGGATCGCGTGGTGCACGACGCTGTGATGGCACTCGCAGACAATGCGGGCATGCCGCAGGTCCGCGCGATTGCTACACTCCAGCTGCAGCGACGGATGGCGGAGATGGCGCGCACTGCCGACGCCGCAGCCAACAGTCCCGGCGTAGCGCACGCTACGCTTCTGGCCGCCGATATCAAGCGATTCCTTGAACGCCCAGCCGGCGCCACGCGCGCTGCGTCACCCGTGGCGCCTCCCGGCGCACCGATCGGTGACCCAGCCATGGAGTGGCTCCGTCGCGTGGAGCCGCCGTGTTCGTGGTGGAACGCGTGGCGGCACGACGGTTGGGAGGGCATGCGCTAGTCCGAGCTTCGCGTCACGCCCGGGATTTCGAGGATCACCTCTGCGCCATACGCCCGTGCAGGCGTCTGAAACCCGGGCGGCGCGTTGCCGCCAAGGACCTTGGTGGCGATGAGCACCGCCGTCTGCGCGGTCAAGGTGTAGGCGTTCGGCGCGCGAAGTCGCGCGGTGACTGTTGCGCCACTCGCCGTCGTAGCCTCACCCCAAAGCAGGCTCGCGGTGCCGTCACGACTTGCCGCGCTCGGCCCGTCGATCGTGCGCTTGACGCTCGCACGCAGCATCCGCTGGACAAATCCGCTGCGTAGTACCGGACCGATGTGCCGTGATGCGATGGCGGACAGCCTGACTGTCGTCGGCACCGCGGTGTACACCGCAATGTTGGGAATCCCCGTGCTGTGGTACGCGGTGAAGACATCGCCCCACCCGATCGTCATGGTCTCGCGGGGGCGTCCGTCACCAAAATCGATCGCCCGCGTATCCCAGGCCTGTGGCACGAATACGATTTTTCCGTTCCGCCGTACGGCACCGGGCTGACCGAGGCCTTCGATGATCGTCAGCGATGTGCCGCGCGAGACACCCCCCGCCGCCTGAAAAGCCAGCGCGAGGTGTGTGGCATCCGGCAACCGGCCCGCGAGATGGGCGGCCAGGCAGTCCGACGGCACGACATCGAATCCCGTTCCCGGCATGAGCATCACACCTGCGGCTTTCGCATCAACGTCGCGCGCCGCAAGTCCCTCGAACACCGCGATCTCGCCGGTGATGTCCAGGTAGTGCGCGCCGGCACGCATGCAGGCGTCAGACATTGCGCGCCAGGTGTGTGCGAACGGACCGGCACAGTGGATTACGACGCGTGTTCCCGTGAGGGCTGCATCAAGCTTTGCCGCGTCATCAAGCGGGGCGGCGCGCCATTCAAGCCCGAGCGCCTCTGCCTGCGCGCGCACAGCATCGGCGTTCCGCGCCACGAGTGTTGGGCGCAGTCCGCGCGCCAGCGCCTCGGCGACAATCAGGCGGCCGGTGTAGCCGGTGGAACCGTAAATGAGGAGCAGGAGGTCTCGTGGTTGTGCGACGTTGAAACCTACCAGCTATGCCGCACTACCCACCTGCTCTGCCATCCCTGTTGCTGGTGCGAACATTCGGCTCGGCATCCTCCGAAAGATCAACGCCAGCGTCCACGTGGATACCGGGAATGTCACGGCCCAGAGTGCAGCGATCCAGATCAACCGATGGAAGTAGATCTGGAACGCGAGAAAGGGAATCAACAATCCATTGGCGGTGAGGAAGAACCGCGCCCGTCGCTCAAGTCCATCACCTGTAAAGATGCGTGCAGCCAGCAACGTGGCCACGCTCATGAACGTGTAGCCGAGGATGTCGACCGAGTAGAGGAACGAGTCGAAGGGGGTGAAGAGGAACGGCTCAATACCCGCGACCCGTCCGGTGGCCAGGCGCGGCGCAACGAGCGTCAACAACACGTAGTAGTTCAGGCTGACCAGAACCGCGTACGCCGTGGCGAAGGCCACCGCCGTCTGGGTCCAGATCTTCCGGTCTGGCGTGGCCAACTGATTCACGCAGACGACCAGAATCAGGAATGCGGAGCCGAGCAGCAATGATGGTGTGAGCAGCACGACAAATCCCAGTGGTGTGCTTGAACTCTCAGGGCCACCGTTGGACCCCAACCATCCCAACCACTCGGCGATCTGACCGACGTCGTAGGTGAGAGCGAAGACCGTGGCGAGCGCGGCGGACCAGAAACCGAGCGCTCGGGTCGAGGGAGAGATTGCGGAAACCATACACGCCTCAGGAAATGCGTCTGGGCGAATTCTTGTGGCGTGTCCGCGCGCGGAGCATCAAGGAAACCCTCACCCGCTGTCCCGAAGCGCCGTACGCACGCCGACAGTTACTCCACGCCCGCCGCTGCCCCGATCAACCGCATCGCCGGTTCGCTCACAAACACCGGATCGTGAAACCTCCGACCCCACGAGAGCGCTGTCACATCGCGGTACTCGTGGCGCGTCGTGTCTCCGTGCCCGGGATGTAGCCGTTTCCAGAGTGAGGCGCGGACGTTCGGTTCCGCCCCACGGGCCAGCAGCAGTTCCGCGAAGGGCGCGGTAAATGGCCCGCGCTTGCGGTAGTTCATCCAGAAGTTCGGCTGCGACACGACCGTATTGAAAAGCGGAGTGTGCCCGCCGAACCCGCTCGCGCCAATGGCGCTCGTCACATTCGGGCTCATCCCACGGTCGAGCAGCCAGATCGCGATCTCCATCTCATCGTAGTCCACGCACATATGGAGCAGCGTCGAACCACCAAGCGGCGTCCCGACCGTCGCGTCGATCGGATCGGCGCACCCGAGTTCGGCGGGGTAGATCTCCCGATGAGAAAAAGTCCGCGTGAGCAGCTGTGGGTCGCGACGGAGATGCGCTTCCAGGAGATCGAGCCGTCCACGATGCAGCGCCATCGGCGCCGTGTCGGGCAACGCGAGGCCGTGTTGCGCGTACATCTCCAGAATGGCGTGCTTGGCACCCGGATCTCTCGAGTCGGTCTGTAGCACGACCTCCGCTGGACATCCGCGGCCGGCGCGCAGCGGTGCGCCAAGCGCTAACAACAACGCCGTGCCATCGGCACTCAGCGTGTACGCCGGACCACCCAGCGCGCCGTCGTCGAGCGCCGGACGCCCGGCCTTGTCGTAGAGCCTGCGTGCCGTGCCAACGTGGCCTTGTAGCGCGGCGCGCGCCGCGGCCGACTTGAGGTCGCTGGCGCCGGCCGCGTGCAGGTAGTTGATGATCGCGTCGCGGCCAAGGTTGGCCGCATAGGTCATTGGAGGACCCCAATTGCTGTTGCTGCGAATCAGGACCTGTTCGTGGAGCAGGTGTGGATTGGCCGTGATGAGCTTGCGCACGGCCGCGAGATCGTCTTCCCAAAGCGCATCGACGAGTTGAACGGCTTGTGTGAGCCGCGGCCAACTCGATGCCTCATAACTGCGCGCGAGCGTAAGCTGCGCATCGGCGAGCTTGGCCGCGGCGGCGGCCGGAGGAGCCGGATGAAACTCGCGCAACTCAGCGGTTGCGGCGGCCTCACCTGCGCGGATCTCGCGCAGGAGATCCTTGGCCTGGTGTTTGAGCTGATCCAGATTCGGGCGGACCGGCAGAGCACGGATGGGCACGACGAGCCTCCTGAAGGAACCCGGGGTCCGCTGGCGTCGGGTTCAAGGAGGGTCACGCGAATCGTGTACCGATTCCCGGTCGTCTCTCAGGTGGACTCAGTCCTTTCCGCGGACGGGAGGCGCCCTGCGCGCCCGCGTCAAAGATGCGGAGTCCCGGTTGCACGGGCAACCTACGCCCAGTCAGCGCGTCGGCGCCACCACTCCACACCCGACCTCGTCAATCGCCGCAAGGCGCTGAGGGGCCGGCTGGTCACCAGATGCGATGACCTCCCGCCACTGTTGCTCGATAGCAGCAAACGAACGATCGCCAATGATGGAATCGGCCGTGCCTCCGTTGCGCCACAACGTTTCCACCGCCGTCGGCCCGTAAGCGTCGAGCAGGAAGCGCGTGAGCGCCGCCGCTTGAAGGTAGGCGCGCAGGTCTGGCTGCTGCCGGAAGTTCACGAGCATGTCCTGCAGTGTCACCCACCCGTGCCGGCGCGTCAGGCCGCGGAGCACGGCTTCGTTGCTGAACTCGCCGCACCGGCCGTCTGCCGCTTGCGCCAGCCCCTCTTGCAGCCAGTCGTTCCTGGCGGCGGGCGGACCCCACGCGTGCCACGCCACCACGTGCATGATCTCGTGGCGCTCGAACGCTCGCCACGTCGGGTTGGTCATCAGAAACACTGCACGGGCCGACTGGTGTGTGAACCCGGTGGCTCGCGCGCCAACCAGCCGGGTCATCGCTTCGCGCGTCTCAACAAAGAACAGGTCAATAGGGTCGGCAGGGGCTGGAGAGCGAATCAACGTGCGCGCATGCTGCAGCGCCATCGGGAGTCGGGCGAGAAGACTGTCCTGATGTTGCGCGGCATAGCTCCCGGCCTGGAAGTAGACGCGGAAGCCCGGTGCGGCGCGCCGAACCCAGGAAAACTCACTGTTGGCAAGTGCGCTGGCCGCGAGACCCTCCTGCGATGCGGCAGGTGCCGCCGACACAGCGACGAAAACCAGCAATCCAGCGAATGTAGCGGTGCGCATTCGGATCACGGAGTGCGCCGGAGGAAGTTGAGCCCAGGGGACTCGAGGCCCCCTGTGTTCTACCTCTCCTTCGGCAGCGCCGTCATCCGCGTGCTCTGCTCCGCCGTCAGCACGCCTTTGGCCTTCTTGTCGTACTCCACCTGAACCTTCGCCAGCGAAGCGCGCGCCGCAGACAGCTTGGGCGAGAGATCCTGATCGAAAATCCGTGTTCCTTTTCGCCGCACCCATTCGGTCAATGGCTTGAGCGCCGCCTCCGCCCGCGCGTCGTACTCCTGGCTCAACACACCCAGCGCCTCCACCTGATCGGGCGAAAGCGCAAGCGAATCCTTCACTCGCAGCAACGGCGCCGCCGGATCTTTCTTGAGTTTGGCCACCGCTGCACGGCGCTGCACATCGGTCAACGGCTCCTTGCCCACGGGTTCGCGAAAGCCCATCGCGCGCGACACGGGATTGATTGGCGGGCCGCCAAACTTGTACTCCATCCCAAGCAGCATCTGGATGGGCGCAAAACGCTGCCGGAGCTGGCCGTAGTTTGTCGGCTGACCAAAGAGTTGATTCACGCGGTACTTGTATCGGCCGGCGGCTGCGTCGTACCCCGACACGTAGAGCAGCGTGGTGTTTGGCGAGGTGCTCAGCGTGGACTGGCCGAGCGGCGTGTTCTGCAGTCCGAGGAGTCGCACCAATCCACCGCTCGCGTTCTGCGTCTGAAAGGTCACGCGCAAGCGGTCGCTGTAGCCCCAACTCGAGGGCGGCGTGAGGCTCGCATTCACGTCAACCCGCACCTGCCAGGGCATCCAGCAGTTGTGCGCCCCCGCCAATCGTCCGAGCTGAGACGTGAGGCACTTGCGCGCAGCGCCCGGTGCATTGGTGATCAGCTCGCCCAGCTGTCGCGCGAGCGACGTATCAACAGGCGCGAGCGCCGCCGGATCGGGAATGAATGCGCGATCATTGCCTGAGAAACCGTCACCATTGATGTCACCGCTGACAAGCGGCGCAAAGGGAATTCCGGAGAAGAGGCTCGCGTTGACTCCCGCGTTCAACCACCAGAAGCGTCCATTCAGGTTTGCGCGAAATGTGTGCATCGGCTGGTTGGTTCGCACCCACGCCTTGGTAAACGGATCGCCGGTGATGCCGAGACGCGCGTTGCCACGCTGCTCCTGCTCGCCGCGGGCAAGCGTGTAGTTGAGCTGCACCCGCATGCGCTCACGGAACAGCGGACGCGGCGGCGACACCGACGCCTGCAGTTGCCAGTTGTACAGACGCAGGTCCGATACCGCCTTCGTGACGCTGGTAAAGAGTGCGGATCGCCGCGACGCCGCTTGCGAGATACTGCCCGTGGCCGGGATGATCGCCGCGGCGTCCACATACACCGGCCTGTTCCCCTCGGTCGCCAATTGCAACTTCGGCGTCGGGTTCAGGTTGATATCATAGCTGCTCTGCCCGTGCGTGTTATAGTTGCCCGACGCGGTGAGCCGCACAATCCACTTATTGGGAAGGCGAATGCCGTCCACGCTCACATTGCCGCGCCAGCTGGTCTGACTCTGGAATCCTGGATCGAACACGCGCACGAGCGGGCTCGCGATGGAGTTGGTCGCTCCGCCGCCGTTGGCGCACTGCGTGGGCCCTTCCGTGAGCGCGCCCCAGTCGGGGACCGGGACGGCTGCTCCGACGCACGACAGGATCACTCGCGAGTTCAGTCCGGTCGACGCCGCGTAGTCCGCGATGGTCTGCATGTTCGTCGCACCGCGGAACGCGCCGATCGTGCCCGTCACTCCGATCCCCGGAAGCGTGCTCGCCCCCGATCGTTCCATCTCGATCAGTGACGAGAGCAGCGCCGGCGACATCATCTGCATCTGTCCGGCCGACATGCCACCAAGCGTCGCCGAGCCGCTTGGCGAATTCCGTCCAAGTCGCGCCTTGGATGCCCAGGAGAACCCAAGCCGCGGGCTGATCCCAATGTCGTTGGGAATCTGGTCGGTTCGAATCCCGAACACGGAGTCGGCTTTGGCGTTGTACTCAGGTCGCGTCTGCGGGTTGGAGAAATCGAACCGCAGCCCGGTCTGCACTTGCCAGGCCCTGGACACCATCCACTCATCGCCAATCCACGCCGACGAATTCTCGCCTCTGATGCTGCGCGTTGGGGTGTTCAGGACGCGGTCGTACGTTGCCGGCCTGTTGGCCGCGAGGTCGGCAACGGTGAGGTACGTGTAGCGTCCCAGCAGTGCCTGCTCGGAAGCCTGGAGCGACTCACCACGATCAGCCGAGTAGCGACCGCCAATCTTGACCTTGTGGATGCCGCTCTTCGGGAGCCACGAGATCTCGTGGATGATCTCGCTGCTGGTGATGCGGTCGTACGAACTCCCGGAACCGCCGCCGAACTGCAGGTTGGAGAGACCCGTGCGCCCGTCGGTGAAGCTCGTACCGACGCGCACGCTCGCCGACGGAAGCGCCAGATAGGGATCGTTATGTTCGTTGAATGAGTTGTGCGAGAGCGTGAGTTCATTGAGCAACCCCCTGATGAACCCTGTCGCCCGGAAACCGATCTGCTGGGCCCGAAACCCGTTCGTGTTGGCGCGCGTCGGGTAGGCGCTCACGTTGGTGGCGTCATTGACACCGCCGCTCCAGTTGCCGTTGTGGCTCAACCGGATGGACGTCGTGGCGGTTGGCGCAAAATCGACGACGTCGGAGATGGAGAAGTTGCCACCCCCGTTCCGCGCGGGAATAGCGCTCGACGTCAACGGAACGCCAAGCGACGTCAGCGCATCGCGCACGGCGAACACCGTGTCGAGCGTCACGCCTTGCTGCGCGAGTACGTCCGCTCGTGGCGCGAGCAACGAGAACCAATCGGTAGTCCGGTGACCCGCGTTCCACGACACGTTATACCGCATCTTGCCCTTGATGATGGGCCCGTTCACGGTGCCGCTGCTATTGAGGCTCGTGGTCAGCGGCCGCGTCCACGCGGGGTCGCTCCAGGCCATCGCGCTCGGCTCACTGGCATTACCGCGAATCGTCGCGGCGAAAATATCCGTGCCGCCCCGGAGTGTGGCGGACACATTGCCACCCGAAAACCCACCCCTCGCAGGGTCGGCCGATGACGAAATGCCGCGCGCGGAAGCCAGCGCGTCCGGCGGCAGATCACGCCCACGAAAGGTTGCGCCGTCGAGCGTCGTCGTACTCAGCGATTGCGCGGCTGTCGAATCGAACAACGTGCCAATTCCTGGAATCGAGAGCAGGAGCTGCATCAGGTTGCTCGGGTCAGCCAGGAAAAGCGCCTCGGCCAGGTCGCCCGAGGCCACTTCACCCACGGCGCGCTGTACCCCCGCGTCGTCGTTCGCCGCAACCGTCACCGTGTTGAGCATCTGCGGTGCGGCACGCAGCGTGATGTCGATGTTGAGCAGGTTCGAGATGCCCACGCGGCTCAGGCGCTGCGCCGTGGAGGTGAACCCGATCTTTCGCACGACCACCAGGTACTCGGCCTCGGGGTTCGTGAAGAGCACGGTGAATGCGCCGCGCTGGTCGGTTCGGGTGCGCTGGTTGATCTGCGAGCCGAGCCCCGTGACCTGCACTTCTGCGCCGGCGAGACCCGTGCCGTCGGGACCGAGCACGCGGCCGCGGATGATTTCCGTGGCGCTCTGCGCGTGCACCTCAGCAGCAGGCGCGGAGAGGCCGGCAGCGACCAGCGCCATCAGCGCGAGGATGGCGGCGCGACCGATCATCGAAGGTTGGGGCAAGACTCTCATAGACGGGACAAGGCAGAGACGGCGCCCACAACCAGTCCGGGTACCTTCATTATGACACCACGATGCCCCGTTCGGTTACAGACGATGTTGTGTACCGCCCCAGCCACTCTTCGCTCCACCCGTCAAACGAACCCTCCCGAATCGCCGCACGCGCCTGCATCGCCAGCCGAGTGAGAAACCAGACGTTGTGCAGCGCGAGGAGTCGTGGCCCCAGCATCTCCTGGCTCACAAACAGGTGCCGCATGTAGCCGCGGTCATACGCGGTGCAACAGGGGCACCCGCAGCCCTCCACCAACGGATGACGACTGGCGCGATTCCCGGACCGCCGAATCTGTTCGTGGCCATCGGGCGTAAACGCGGTGCCGTGCCGGCCTAGCCGCGTGGGCGCCACGCAGTCAAAGAGATCCACACCGCGGCGAATCCCTTCTATAAGGTTGTCGGGGTGCCCCACCCCCATCAGGTAGCGGGGCTTCGTGCGGGGCATGAGCGGATCCACAGTCTCAAGCACCTTGTATAGCTCGGCGGTCGGTTCGCCGACGGAGACTCCACCGATGGCGATCCCCTGCCAGTCGCCCGCGCCGAGGATTCCGGCCACTGATGCTCGCCGCAACTCGGCATCGGTGCCGCCCTGCACGATGGGGAACAGCGTTTGAACCGGTCCAGGCTCACTCGCCTCGAGTCGCGCTAACTCGTCTACACAGCGATCGAGCCAACGCAGGCTCCGTTCCATCGCTGCACGCGCCACGGTGCGGTCGGCATCGCCCGCAATGAGCTCGTCGAGTTGCATGATGACGTCGGCGCCGAGGTTGCGCTGCACCTGCATCGCCTTCTCGGGGGTGTAGTCGTGCATCGCGCCTTCGAGCGGACTGCGGAACTGCACCCCCTCCTCACTCACCGTCCGCTGCTTGGCGAGCGAAAACACCTGAAAGCCGCCGGAATCGGTGAGCATCGGACCGCGCCAGCGGGAGAACTCCTGCACACGCCCGGCGTCGCGTACTTCGTCGTCACCAGGGCGCAGATAGAGATGCAGCGCATTGGCGAGCACCATCTGCGCCCCCGTCGCGCGCACTTCGTCCATCGTAAGTCCACGCACCGTTCCGTGCGTGGCTACCGGCATGAAGGCCGGCGTCTCAACGGGGCCGTGCGGCGTGGTGAACACACCTGCACGTGCGGAACCTTGCTCGTGCGATATGGTGAAAGTGAACGGTGCGTGCATTCTGGGCGATGGAGGGTTGGTCAAAGAATACCCACACACCCCCGCTCACGGGCACCTTGTCCCCCCGCCCAGCGAGAGCGAACTTCGACGCGTAGGTAGCTCAAGCGGGATCCCCCAAAATGCCTCCCTTCAACCGTGGTCATTGCTCCATGAGAATTCCTAATGCCCTCGCGCTATGTGGTCTTATGGCGTCTTGCGCCACAGCCGCAATTGCGCAGGATCCCGACCCGCCGACTGGCGGTGGTGGTCGAGGTGGGCAAGGTCAAAACGCCCAGCCCCCGGCACCGCGTCCGTATGAGCGCGTAATCACCGCCGAGGCCAAGACCAAGCGCGGCCTGTTCAACGTGCATCGCCTGGGCGAACAGCTCTTCTTCGAGATCCCGCGCCGGGAGCTCAAGAAGGACCAGCTGCTCATTGGGCGGTATGCGCGCGCGGCTGCGCCGGAAGGCGGGCGAGGCGGCGGCGGGAACCCGTCAGCGTATGCCGGTGACCAGTTCACTGAGCGCACCCTGCGCTGGGAAGTGATGGGCAATCGGGTGATTCTGCGCGCGCCAGAGTTCGCGATCACCTCGAGCGACACCGCCGGGGCGGTACGGCGCGCCGTGGAAAACGCAAACTACGCGGCCGTGATCGCCACGTTTAACGTCGAGAGCTGGGGCCCGGACAGTGCGCCCGTCATCAACGTGACGCGCCTGTTCACGACGGCCATTCCGGAAATCCAGGCGATTCCGGGGACGATCGACGCCGCCCGCTCCTTCATCGAGCGCCATCTCGCCTTCCCCGACAACATCGGGATCGAAGCCACGCAGACCGGCGCGCAGCAGCCCGCCGCCGGCCGCGGTGGCGGGGGCGGAGGGGGCGGAGGCCGCGCTGGCGCGGCTCCCCCGCAAAGCGTCATGGCGCACTACAGCATCGTGCGCCTCCCCGAATTGCCGATGATGCCGCGCCGCTTCGACGAGCGCGTGGGCTTCTTCTCGGTGGCGACCACCGACTTCGGCACGCAGGAGCACCGCTCTGCTACCCGTCGCTACATCACGAAGTACCGCCTGGAGTGCAGCGAGCGCCGCAGCGGCAATCTCTGTTATCCCAAAAAGCCGATCACGTACCATGTGGACCGCGACACGCC
>JARIET010000021.1 GCA_031127185.1 Gemmatimonadota bacterium
CATGCAAACCATGCTCAATACCAGCGCGGTGGGCCTGCAAACCAGCGGCATCGCGGCGGACTCTGTGAACCGTTTCCTCGGCATTTTGAACGGCCTTGGCGTTCCCGTCACCGTCGGAGCGCCCAAGGACCAACGCGCGAGCTATCAGGGTTCGATGATCGGCGCATTCGATTTTGCGCCACCGACATCACGCGCGGGTTCGGCCTACAACCTCACGGTGAATGGCTCGTGGAACAAAATGTCTCCGGTCTCCGGGAGCACCACGGAGACGCCGGCACACAGCGGCGACCGTACCAACTGGAACGCCGGCGCGCAGGTTCGGCACTCGACCTATTTCGGTATTGGCATCCTCAGCGAAACGACGGTCGGGATGAACGGCCAGACCGCCTCATCGCAGCCCTACCTGCAACTCGCGAACGGCAGCGTGCGCGTGAATTCCTCGTTCGCGGATGGCACAAACGGCCTCAAGAATGTCACGTTTGGCGGCAATGCGAACCTGGACAACAGCACCGCGAGCGCGAACGTCGCGTTCACCAACCTGCTCTCCTGGTTCAGCCTCAATAACAAGCACCGCCTGAAGCTGTCCACCGAGCTTCGCCGCGAGTCGTACGGACTCGACCAAGGGCTTAATCAGCTGGGGACGTTCACCTTCAACTCGCTTGCCGACCTGGAAGCCGGGCGGCCGGCCTCCTATTCCCGCGTGCTGACGCCGCGAGAGCGCAGCGGCGGACAGCTGATTGGCGCGATTTCCCTTGGCGATTCGTACCGCAAGAGCAACACGTTTCAGTTGCAATACGGTGTCCGGCTCGACGGCAACTCGTATGAGGCGACCCCGCAACGGAATGCCCAGGTCGAGCAGTTGTTCGGCACACGCAACGACGTCGTGCCGAACAACCTGTATGTGAGCCCGCGTGTGGGATTCTCGTGGAGCTATGGGCAGGCCGCGCAGATCGGCGGATTCGAAGGGGCGTTCCGCGGCCCACGCGCCGTGGTGCGTGGCGGCGCCGGCGTCTTCCAGAACGGGCACGGCACGCAGGCCACCGGCGGTGCGCTCGACAACATCGGCCTTCTGAGTGGTATTCAGCAGGTCGTCTGCACGGGGACGTCGGTGCCGACGCCGAACTGGTCGCTTGGCTCGGGCCCGTCCACTTGCGCCGACGGCACGAGCGGGTCGGTCTTCTCCAACTCGTCGCCCAACGTCACACTGTTTTCCAGGGACTACACGTCGCCGCGCAGCCTCCGGTCCAACGTCAACTGGACCGGCGCGGTTCTTGGCAATCGCTTCAACGGCAACTTCGAGGTCACCTACTCGCTGAACCTGAATCAGCAGGGTTCCGTGGATCTCAATTTCGCGCCGGTCCAGAAGTTCGCGCTGGCGGACGAGGCGAACCGCCCGGTGTTCGTCCAGCCCACGAGCATCGATCCACGAACCGGCACCATCGCCTCGCGGGACGCTCGCGTCTCGAACGCCTTCAATCGCGTCACTCAGACGCGGTCAGACCTGCGCTCGGAGAGTAGACAGTTTCGCGCCTCCCTCTCGCCGCTCACATTCAACAGCAAGTACTCCTGGAGTCTCTCGTACGTCTACACAAACGTGCGCGAACAGACTCGCGGGTTTGGCGGGAATACGGTGGGCAACCCGCTGGACGTGGCCTGGTCGCGTTCGGGGTTTGATTCCCGGAACCAGATCCAGTACTCGCTCTTCTACAACGCCTGGGATTTTGTCCGGCTCAGCTGGAACGGCTCGTTCCGCTCGGGCACACCGTTTACACCGCTTGTGGCCGCGGATCTCAATGGCGATGGGTATGTGAACGACCGTGCGTTCATCTACGGCGCAGCCGCAGCCGATCCCGCGCTCGGCGCGTCGATGGTTGCCCTGGCGAAGGACGCACCATCGTATGTCAGGAGCTGCCTTGAGAAACAGTCGGGGGCTTTGGCCGCGCGCAACAGTTGTCAGGGACCGTGGACGGCGAACGCTAACCTGTCCGTGTCGTTCAACCCGGTGAAGCTCCGTTTGCCGCAGCGGGCGACCTTTTCGTTCGCCATTTCCAATCCGCTGGGCGCGGCAGACATCCTGCTGCACGGCAATGACAGGCTCCACGGCTGGGGCCAATCGGCGCAGCCTGACCAGCAGCTGCTCTACGTGCGCGGGTTCGATGCTGCCACGAAGCGATTCAAGTACGATGTCAACCGCCGCTTCGGGTCGGCAAACATCGCCTTCTCACCATTCCGCACGCCGATCACGGCGACGGCGATGTTCCGCTTCGACGTCGGCCCCACGCGTGAGTCGCAGTCGCTTAAGCAGCAGCTCAACATCGGCCGCAAGGTGGATGGAAACAAACTTCCTGAGTCCGTGATCAAGCAGATCTACGCCAACGGCGGGCTCGTCAATCCGCTCGCACAGATCCTGAGGCAGTCGGACACGCTCAAGCTGACCTCGCGTCAGGCGGACAGTCTGGCAACACTGAATCGCTGGTTCCTGATTCGTGCTGATTCCATCTGGACGCCGATTGCACGCGAACTGGCTGCACTCCCGGACAAATACGACGCGGGCTTCGCCTATGAACGTTACCGGCAAGGGCGCGAGGCCACGGTTGACTTGCTGAAGCGCGTGTCACCGCAGGTTAAGAAAATCCTCACAGACGCGCAGCGACGGAAACTCCCGGCGCTTGTGAGCAGTTATCTCGACACCCGTTACCTGGCATCGATCCGGTCGGGCACGGCAGGCGCTGGTGGCTCAGCGATCGGCGGCGGTGGCCCGCTGATGCTGCCGGGCGGAATGGCCGGCGGCGCACAAGTGATCCAGATCGTTCGGTAGCTTCGAAAAGACCTTACCCAACTCTCCACGCGGAATCCTCATGTTGATCGTTCGTGGCTCGTTCATTCGTCTCGCGTTGCTCGGAGCGTCAGTTGCAGGCGCCGGTGGCGCCCAGGCACCCGCGGCATCGTCGGCCGCACTTCCGCCCATCCGTGCGCTGGGCAAGCCGTCGGCCGTGAGCAAGGATCTGCTCGGGGCGGTTTCACAGGTACGCGCGCTGCCCGGCGGACGCGTGCTGGTCAATGACAACCTCGGCCGAAAGGTCGTGATGTTCGACCCGACGCTCGCGTCCTACACGATCGTGGCCGACACCACGAGCGCGACGGCCAATGCCTACAGCTCTCGCGCCGCTGGCCTCATTGCATACAAGGGTGATTCCACCCTCTTCGTCGATCCGCAATCGCTCTCCATGCTCGTCATCGACGGGAAGGGACAGGTGGGCCGAGTGATGTCGATCCCGAGGCCGAACGACGCGGGTGCATTGATCGGTGGCCCCAACGGCACGCCTGGCTTTGATGCTTCCGGCCGCCTGGTCTATCGCGCCGTCGGCGGTATTCGGCTGGGAGGTCCCGGCCGCGGCGGCGACGGTGGCCGTGGCGGCGCGGGGGGCGAACGGGTCCGCGTCGCAACGCCCGCTGCGGCCCCAGGCGCGTTCCCGATTCCGGAGTTCCCGGATTCCACCGCGATCATCCGCATCGACATGGAAAGCCGGGCCGTTGATACGGTCGCCAAGGTGAAGATCCCGAAACAGAACATGCAGGTCACGCAGCGTCCGGATGGCGGGATGTCGATCAACGCCATCATGAACCCGATGCAGTACGTGGACGACTGGGCAGTCACGTCCGATGGTCGCGTGGCAGTCGTGCGCGGACAGGAATACCGCGTGGACTGGATGGGCGAGGGTAACACGGTGGCATCGTCGAGCAAGCTGCCCTTCGCCTGGCAGCAGTTGAGCGACTCGGCCAAGACGGCTTTCCTCGATTCCACGCGCACGGCGATGGAGAAACTGCGCGAACAGGCCATGGCACGGATGCAGGCTGGCGGCGCCGGCGCGCCGATTGTGATGGGGGGCCCTCCGGGAGGGGGTGCCGCGGTAGCGCAGGCGTTCACGTTTGAAATGCGAGCCGGCGCTGAACTACGCAGCCGCGGTGATGCCCCAGCAGGGCGGGCCGCGGGCCCCGGCGGAGCCACGCAAATGCAGGTGCCTCCGATCCAGTTGGTAGGCGCCAATGAACTCCCAGATTATGCTCCGCCGTTTGCCGTCGGCTCGGTCCGCGGCGACGCAGACGGGAACGTCTGGATCCGCACATCACACGTGTATGACGGCGGATCGGTCTACGACATCGTCAACAGCAAGGGCATGCTGACTGATCGCGTGCTCCTTCCCGCAGGTCGCGTGATTGCCGGGTTCGGCCCGGGCGTCGTGTATATGGGCTTCCGCGACGGCGAAGGCGTCCGCCTCGAAGCAGCGCCGATTCGCGCCCAGCCGTAAGTCATCGCTCCAGGTGACAACGGCGGGCTGCAAGCGCAGCCCGCCGTTCGCGTTTAGAATAGACGGACTATTGGGCGCGCACGCGAGCGATCCGCGCAGCAATAGTCCCTGGCGACGCGCCGTAGGCCACCCAGAGATCGCCGTTCCGTTTATCCACGTCGAGGTGCCGAACCAGTGCGCCCCGCGAAGGCAGCGGGATCGTCTCCATGCGCTTCGTCGCGCGGTCCATCCGGTAGATGGCGTTGCTCGCGCCCGTACCAATCCAGATCACACCGCGCGCGTCATCCACGCGGACCACATACGGCAGCGCGTCGCGCACGGGCATCGCGTGTCGCTGCATCGCCCCAGTGGTCGGATTGAGCTCGACGATTTCGCCGGCCGAGTAGAGCGGAATCCAGACGGTGCCATCCGCCCCCACGTCCAGCCGTCGCGGCCCCGAATGTGTCACCGGCATTTCGTACACGCGACTGTCGCGAGACTTGGGGTCGTATGAGAGCACGCGACCGCCGTGCAGCTCGCTCATCCAGATCTTTCCGTCGGGCGCCGTGCGCAGCTCGTACGGAATCGGGCTCACACCGGGCTTGCTCGCGCTCGGTAGATCCACCGTGGTGACGGCGCCGGTCGACGCGGTGACGTGCGCAAGTTTCGATGGGTGACCGGTGAAATGTCCGTTCACCCAGATCCCCGTTGCGTCACGCGCGACGCTATGCGCGTACATCCCGACCGAATGGGTCGTCCACGCGCCGAACGGGCTTCGCCTGGCGACCAACCCCGGCCCGCCGAGCATCACCCACCAGGTGCCGTCATCATCAATGTGGAGCGCACGCGGGTTGGCGCCCTGCACGGGGATGTTGTCCGTCGCGAACTCGCCCGTGCGCGGATTGAGGATGTACATCCGCGACGTGAACATCCCGGTGACCACCACACTGCCATCGCCTTCCACCATCAGATCGTGTGGAAGGTCGCTGGGGTCAGGAATCAGAAACTCGGTGACGCGCGCATCGGCGGGCGGCGGATCCACCACCGCCGGCGGCCTGACGTTGATCAGGCTGCGCTCAAGCCACTCGGCGAGAGAATCCGCCGGCTGTGGGTCGGCAATGATCGGAAACCCCGTGCCGGCACCGAACCGCGAATACATGGAGCTGATGCGTTCTTTCCACGAAGCGCGCGACCTGGGCGCTCCGTCCGGGAAGGCGCTTTTGGCATCGAAAACGTGACACCCCGTGCAGTCAATGATGAACTGCCGTTTCTGGGGCCCGTCCGGGAGGAGGGAGAGGTACGAACTGCTTGACGGATGGGCGGGCGCCCTCTGCCCCGCCGCGGTGCCTGGTGCCAAGGCCATCAGGGCCAATAGAAGAGTTGGTTTTGTCATCGCAGGATTCGGGTCGCCACGACCGTAATTCGTTGTATCGTTCGCAAATGACTACCACCGCTCCGCAGCCCTCCGCCAACACAAATCTCACACTCGATCCAGCCGACTGGGTCGCCTTTCGCACGCTCGCCCACCGGATGGTGGACGACTCGCTCGAACACATCCGCACGCTGGGTGATCGCGCCCCGTGGACACCGATGCCGGACGCCACGCGGGCAACATTGACCTCTGCCGCGCTGCCCCTCGACGGTCAGGGGGACGCTGCCGCGTATGCCGAGTTCGCCGAGCACGTCCTTCCATATACAAACGGCAACCGCCACCCGCGCTTCTGGGGTTGGGTCCAGGGCAATGGTACCCCGCTCGGCATGATGGCCGACATGCTCGCTGCGGGGATGAACGCCCACCTCGCCGGCCTGGATCAGGCACCGAAGCTTGTCGAGTTGAAGGTGATAGAGTGGCTGGCCACGCTGATGGGATTTCCGAAGGATTCGAGCGGCGTACTGATGAGTGGCGGGACCATGGCCAACCTCGTGGGGCTCGCCGTGGCGCGGCACGCGAAAGCCGGGTTTGACCTACGAAAGGAAGGCCTGTACGGCGCGCCGCGGCTCGCGGTCTACGCGTCATCGGAAGTGCATTCGTGGGCCCAAAAAGCCGTCGAGCTCTTCGGGATGGGGAGCGCATCGCTGCGAAAAGTTCCGGTCGCGTCAGACCTGCGCATGGACACTGCGACACTGAGCGCGATGATCGCTGCTGATCGCGCGACCGGGCTGCGCCCCACCTGCGTGATCGGCACCGCCGGCACCGTGAACTCCGGCGCGATGGACGACCTCAATGCCATTGCGGACATCTGCACGCGCGAATCGCTCTGGATGCACGTGGATGGGGCGTTCGGTGCGCTCGCTGCTCTCTCCCCTGCCCTCAAGCCGCTCGTCGCCGGCATGGAGCGCGCCGACTCGGTGGCGTTCGACCTGCATAAGTGGGGCTATCTCCCGTACGAGATCGCCTGTGTACTCGTGAAGGATCGCGTCGTTCACGAGGCCGCCTTCAGTCTGACGCCGAGCTATCTCACGGACGAAGGGCGCGGGGTGATTGCGGGAGGGCTCCCCTTCGCCGATCGCGGGCCCGAACTCACGCGCAATTTCAAGGCGCTCAAGGTCTGGCTATCGTTCAAGGCACACGGTGTGCGCGCCATTGCCGACGTGATCGAGCAGAACGTTGCGCAGGCCCGCGAGTTCGGCGTGCGCGTGGTGCAACTCCCTGACGCTGTATTGTCGGCTCCAGTTTCGCTCAACATCGTCTGCTTCAGGTTCGCCCCTGCAGCGATGTCGCCCGAAGAACACGACGCGTACAACAAGGAGATCCTGCTCCGCGTGCAGGAGAGCGGCCTGGCGATCATCAGCGGATCGCGCATTGCCGGGCGTTACGTGATGCGCGTGGCCTGCTCCAATCACCGGAGCAGGTGGGACGACTACGAGTCGCTGCTGGCCGGGCTCGCGCGCATCGCCCACGAGGTACGCAGGGGCTAGTCGCCGCCAGCTACGTAGCCTGGGCGCGCCGCTACGTCACTTGACGTATCGTCCCCCGCCTCCCTGAAGCCGAGGTTGCTCCTCGACCGGCGGCCACCGCTGTGGCCAACCCGGCAGAGGCACCAACCCCAAGGGAGGTCATATGGAAACGCAGCACATGAAGACACTGACGGCCATGCCGTTGCGCACCGCCGCAGTCATGATCGTCGCCGGCGTCGCGCTGACGCTCTTGGCTCAGGCCGCAAGCGCGCAGAACACCGCCGATCCGCGCGTGCCCGACCGAAGCCAGACCATCAAGCTCTCCGGGCCCCGTGTCGGACTCACCTTCCTCACCGAAGAAACGCGCGATACGCTCGCGGCGCACGACATCGAAGTGGGCTCCGCCATCACGCAGTTCGGCTGGCAGTTCGAGCGGCAGTTCCTTGGCAAGCCGGGCGGCCTTGCTGCGCTCAATGAGTGGATCGTGCTCATTGGCGGCCTCGATCAAGGGGCGTTTTTGCCGAGCGTCAGTTGGATCGTCGGTGTCCGCGGCCAGGGCGGCGCCGAGATTGGCGTAGGCCCAAACGTGTCGCTCGCCGGAGTTGGTCTCGTTGCGTCGGCGGGCGTGACCTACCGCTCGAGCACGATGAACATCCCGCTCAACTTCGCAGTCGTGCCAAGTAAGGCCGGCGCTCGCGTCAGCATCATCACCGGCTTCACGCTGAACAAATAGTTCAGTGCGAGCTGGACCTGGTCGTAGTGCGGACGTGTGGGGCGATCGCGCTACGGCCAGGGATGGCGGCTGAGGTTCACGGCACCCGACGAGACCGGCTGCCGCTGAACGACCCTGTCTACCCCGCCATCGCGCGTATGACCTTGTACTCCTTTTCGGTCAACGGCAACACGGAGAGCCGCCCAATCCGCACCAGCGCGCTCTCCTTGAGCGACTGCTTGAGCTTGATCTGCTCCAGCGTCACCGGCTTGGTGAACTGCGCCGTGGCGCGGAGGTCCACCATGTACCACTGCGGCGCGTCCTGCTTCGACGCCGGATCGTAGTGGCGGTGCTTGACGTCGAACGCCGTGTGATCCACGTATCCCTCACGCGCCACTTCGCACTCGCCGACGATCACCTGCGGATCCGTCATCGAGTGATAGAAGAAGACGCGATCCCCCAGCTTCATCCCGTCGCGCAGGAAGTTGCGCGCCGCAAAGTTGCGCACACCGTCCCAGCAGGTCGTGCGTCCGTGGCGCCTCAGCAGGTCGTCGAACGAAAAAATGTCCGGCTCACTCTTCACCAGCCAATGCCGCACCTCGCCCTCGGCACGCTTGAATGCCCACGCCCATTTCCCCTTGGCGTAGTTCGGATTTGCCTCCGCAGTGTCCATCTCGTCGCCGGGCACCTCACGGGGCTCCTTCGCCGGCTTGGAGGGAGTCGCCTTCTTCGAGGCGGCGGGCGTCTTCGACTTCGTCGTCTTTTTCTTCGTCGCGGCCACTGGATACCCTAAGATGCGATGCCGGTCTTGATCGCCTTCAGCACGGCGTCGCTGAAGGTGTCGATCTCACCGATCGACGTGTACACGCTGGGGGTGATGCGAATACCGCTGAACTCCGGATGGACGATCGGCGTGTTGACGATCCGGTACTTCTCGTGCAGCCAGCTCCCGAGTTTCACGGGATCGAGGCCGTCCACGTTGAACAGGCAGATGGCGCCGCTCTTCTCTGGCCCGATCTGCGTCAGCACGTGCACGCGGTCGCTCTCCTTCATCAGGCGATTGGCCCAGCGATCCCGCAGATACCGGAGGCGCGCGATCTTGCGATCGAACCCCATGCCCTGCGAGAACGCCAATGCGGCTGACACCGCATTGAAGTTTGCCTGTGGATGCGTGCCAAACTGCTCGTACTTCCTGATGTCGTTCGCCTGGCTCTCCGCCGCGGCCATCAGCGGCCAGAGCTTCGGGATCTTCTCCTTCCGCACGTAGAGGAACCCGGCGCCGATCGGTGCGTGCAGCCATTTGTGCAGCGAGGTGCCGTAGTAGTCCACTTCCATCTCGTCACGTTTCATTGGCCAGTGGCCAAAGGCATGCGCGCCGTCCACGAAGACTTCGATTCCCAGCGGCTTGGCCAGCCGCATGATCTCCCGTACCGGCATGACCTGGCCGGTGAGGTTCGTGATATGCGTGATCTCGATGACGCGCGTCTTGGGCGTAATGGCGTTCTTGAACTGCTGGACGATGTAGTCGTCCGACGGCGGCGGCACCTTGAACGAAATCTGCTTGAGGACGATCCCCTCGCGGCGCTCCCGCTGCTGCCAGGTGGTGATCATCCTGCCATAGTTCTGATTCGTGACAAGCACTTCGTCGCCGCGCTTGAGATCAATGCCGTAGATCATGATCTCCAGCGCTTCACTCGCGTTGCGCACGATGGCCATTTCTTCCGTGGCGCAGCCAAACTCCTTGGCCAGCTCACGGCGGGTGCTCTCCATCCGCGGCTCGAGGATCCGCCACATATGCTCGACCGGAAGCTCGTTCGTGAACTTCAGGTCGCGGATCATCTGCTCCAGCACGTGACTCGGCGTCGGGGAGATGCCACCGTTGTTCAGGTTGATCATCGTCCGATCCGCGTCGAATGCCCGCTGGATCTCCGCCCAGTAGAGTTCGTCCTCGGCCACCGCGAGCGCGGACTTGCTGCCGGCAATGGCATTGGCCTTGAACAAGCGCCCGAAGGCGTCCTCGCGAAACGCCGGGAATGCCGTCGATGCCACGCCCGCGGCAGCGAGGCCGCGTACAAAACCGCGTCGAGACGTCTGCATTGGAAATCCCTCGGTCAGGCGGTGAATCGCGCGAGGAAAGCCACCCTGTAATTACGGGGTTTTCGCGCGCCAACGCCAGCGGTTCAGGGCGAAAAGTCGCCCTACGGAACCACTATCAGGCCAACTTCGCCGTCGAACTCCCGGAGCCGTGCCAGGCCGGTCGGCGCGTGCCACGGCCCACCGTCCACCCTATACGCCACACGGTGCCTCCCCGGCGGCACATGCACCTGCGCCTCCCAGATCTCGCCCTTCCGTGTGATGGGCACCGGATCCCACCCAGAGAAGCTACCGGCGACCTCGACTCGCGCCCGTGCAGGCGCCCGAATCCGCACGACCAGCACGGTTCCGTCTGTCATTCGCGCCACGGAGACGTCCGATTCGCGCGGCGGCGGCGTGCCGTCACGGAGCTCGGCAAACGTGAACCGGACAGCCGCGGAGGCTGTTGTGGCGTCAGGGGCGCCGCGCACGGGGTCCGCGAGTTGTCGCCCTGCGGAGATGACGACGGCCACCCTTGGCGTAAACGCATATGTCGCCCCGCCGGTGGTCGCCGACTGCACCGCGTCCGTGCCCCTCACGCCCCGGCGCCATCGCTGCGTGGCAGCCAACTCAAGCTGTCCGTGGGTCCACGTGGCCGTTGCCGCGACATCGTGTAGGTCCAGCCACGCGCTTCGTGATCGGGTGAAGATGCGACTAGCCGCCATGAGAAGTGAGTCTTCCGTGCGCGCGCGGGATGCCGAGAAATCGAGCGTCAGCGCCCCGCCGGTCACCCAGGCGCCCACGTCCACGGTGTTGGAGTGTGCCTGCTCGGAGCCGCGGAGTGTGTGGCCAACAGCGCCCCCGGCAATGACGCCCACGTGCATGCCGAGCTGCCGGCGGACCCGCAGCCATCCGCTGCCGTTGCCGTCACTACCGACTTTTGCGAACGAGAAGACGGCGCCTGACGCGCCGCCCTCGAACTGCCAGCGGCTCATGGCGGTTGGGCGCCAGGCCAATGCACCGATGACCTGCGCCGCGGCCACACTGTCCCGCGCCCAGGTGGCATTTCCGGCAAGCAGCGCCGCAAACGCCGAATCGGCGTGACTGCGGAAGCCGCTCAACACAAACGCATTCCGGCTGTGCGTACCGGGTTGGCTGATTCGGGCGACCCCTGCTTCCACGCGCGCTTCATGGCGAGCGCCCTGCGCCAACGCCGGCGGCGTCAGCACTGCCACCGAAGCAAGAAGCGCGGCCGAGAAGCGTATCTCGGCCGCGCTCCTATGCATGCGCGATGAACCGCTACGGTCGCTGCGCCGCGTTGACTGATGCTGCGGGGGGAAGCAATGACATGACCCCGCGCGTGCGGAGCACGAGCGCTTCCATCGGCGTGACACCGAGCGCGACGTCCTGCTGAACAGCGGCATTCAGTTCGGTAAGTTGCGCCCCAGTCGCGCCCTTCGCCATCAGGTCACGGACCATTGTTGCTGCGACGCTGGGCTTGACACCCTTTGCCACGAGCTCCGTCAGGACGCCGATTTCGACGGTGATCGTGCGCCGCGGCGCGATCCTGCGCAGGTCGGAGATGGCCTTCTCGGGAACCCGATTCGCTATGGCGTCCGCCGCGGCGGCGAGTTCGTCGACCGTAGCGTGAGGTGCGAGAAGCTCCTTGGCCCTCCGCATGCGCTTCTCGAGAGCCGCCAGCGCTTGTTCGATCCGCTTGGCGTCAGCCTTGAAGGCGATGCCTTCCAGCGCGCGCGAGACAAGCGGCTCCGTGGGCGTGCCACGCAGGCGCGCGGCCTCAACGAAGATCCGCACGCGATTGCGGGTGGCGTCGTCACGAATCGAGAGGAGCCGTGCTTCCTGGGCACCGACGCCATGCGCCGATACCATTGCCGCGCAGAGGGCCGCGCCGAGCAGGAGGTTGTTGGTGCGCGGGCTCATGGCGTGCGCACCATCAGAACCGAGGCATCGCCGCCGAAATCCGGGTTCTTGGCTTTTGAAGCACGCGGATCGGCCACGAGCGTCGTGCCATCAACGAGGAAGGCGTATGTGTGCCGCCCTGGCTTCGCGAGAAGCGTCGTGGACCAGGGGCCGTTGGCGCCCACCCGCTGCATCGGGTTGGCGGCCGGATCCCACCCATTGAAGTCGCCGACCACCGAGACGGTCTTTGCGTTGGCAAGCTCGAACGCCATCGCCACCGGCACGGCGGACGACACACTGGCCACAGGCTGCATCTCGATGGATGCGCTCTCGGCACCGCCGAACGTCGCCTGCTGCGTCATCGTACCGCGCGCAACGAATCCAATGGCCAACGACGCCGCGGCGAGCAGGCCAGCCGCCTTTGCAGAAACCGCGGTATCCTCGGCCCACCAGATTGCGCGGCGCAGGCGCGACACCGGCTGTGCCCGACGGGCACGCACGGCCATGAGTACGCGAGCCACCGCTGCCGAACGCGGCTGCGGGAACGGCGAAAGCGCGCCCACAACGCGCGCAATCACCTCGTCGCGTTCGTCATCCATTGTGTCCACCATGTTGCCGATCATCCTCACTCCGTTCTCCAAGGCGGGCCCGGAGCGTGTCGCACGCCCGTTTCACCCGCATGCGCAACGCCGAGAGTCTGACCCCGGTCATCGCGGAAATGTCTTCGTACGAAAGGTCCTCGACGTGCCGGAGCAGGAACGCTTCGCGCTGGTCTGCGGGAAGCGAATCCAACACCACGTTCACTTCTTCTGCCCAGTCAGCGCCGATCTCGTGTTCCGCCGTCGCCGTCTGTGGTATGTCACCGTATTCGATCAACGAACGGTGCCTTCGGTTGCGTGCCATGGTCGTTCGGCAGCGATTCGCCAGTATCCGGAAGAGCCAGGGGTCAAACCGTGCGTCCTCCCGGAACCTGGAAAAGCTGTCGTGCACCCGCACAAACGTGTCCTGCACCGCCTCTTCAGCATCCTGGTCGCTGCCCAACATGTTCCGCGCGAACCGCAGGCATCGGGGATAGTAGAACTCCACTATCCGGATGAAAGCCTGCTCGTCGCCGTGCTTGGCACGGATGGGAAGGGTTGGGTCGAACTCGCTCACAGGCTCACGGTGCAGGCCAAGGGTGTGGGAGAGATTACCCCGCAGAAGTCCCATTGGCTACCGCGGCCTCGACCGTAAGGTGTCCTTCAGGCTCCCCCCTCCTTCGACCGGTTTGCATGGCATATTTAACCCTCGAGTCCTGCCCACCCTTCCGCTTCCTCGCCCTGCATAGATGAATACCCGTTCGGGAAGTCCGCTGTCACGCGATTTATCGGCCGCAGTGAGGGCGTGTTGAGCGCGATTCCCCCGGAAACGGTTCAAGTGACCGTTTCACGTGCCGTTGCAGCGGCGCGGGCGGCCCAGCCGGCTTGGGCGGCCACGCCGATCGGCGTTCGCGTCGCCATGCTGGCTCGCTTTCACGAGCTGGTGTATCGGCGGCGAGCCGAGATCGCGGCGCTTGTCGCTCGTGAAACGGGCAAACCACCTCTCGAAGTGCTCTCGACTGAGATTGGCGTCATGCTGGACGACGTCAGGTTCCTGCAATGCGCCATCCCACATCACCTCAAGAGTCCGTGGTTCGCATCGGCAAGCCGGGCGCTGGCGCGGAAGCGCCTCCGAATCGTCCACGAGCCGTACGGCGTGGTGGGTGTGATCGCGCCGTGGAACTACCCGTTCATGCTCGCAGGTGCCCGGCTCCTTCCTGCCCTCTCGACGGGCAACGCCGTGGTCTTCAAGCCGAGTGAGCTCACGCCCGAGACCGGCGCAATGACGCGCGCCTTGCTTGTCGACGCCGGGGTGCCCGAGGACGTCGTTGGATTGGTGCAGGGCGACGGCGCTGCTGGAGCCGCGCTCGCGGCGTCTCCCGTCGACAAGGTCTTCCTCACCGGGAGCACCGGTGCCGGGCGTTCCGTGGCGCGCGCGTGCGCGGATCGACTGGTGCCGTGCAGCCTGGAACTCGGCGGAAGCGATCCGGCCATCGTCCTCGCCGATGCCGACATTCCGACGGCCGCGTCCGGGCTGGTGTGGGGTCGCTTCACCAACGCGGGCCAGACGTGCCTGGCACCCAAGCGGATCTTCGTTGAGACTGCGGTATATGACGCGTTTGTCGCAGCGGCCGCGCGTGCCACGGTGACGCTGCGGGTCGGGGCGGCCGCCGGCGATTCCATGGACATCGGTGCCATGATCGCGCCACGGTTTCGGGCTGCAATCGAAAACCAGCTGTCAGATGCGGTTGCGCGCGGCGCTCGCATCGTGGCGACCGCGCCGACGGTCGCCGGATCATCAGGTGACGCGTTGTGCGTCCCGACCATTCTTGCCGATGTTCCGCCCGCCGCACGGGTGATGACGGAGGAAACGTTTGGCCCGCTGATGGTGATCGAGCGGGTCAGCAGCGAGGATGAAGCCGTCGCGCGAGCGAACGGCGGCGAATACGGACTCGCGGCGAGTATCTGGACGCGCGACGCGGCGCGGGCAGGGCGGATCGCCGGGCGATTGGCCTGCGGCGCGGTGAGCATCAATGATGTACTGGTGACTGCGGGCATCGCCGAGCTGCCGCACGGCGGCGTTCGCGCGTCGGGCTATGGCCGCATCCACGGGTACGCCGGCATCGCGGATTGTGTGCGGACAAAGGGGATTGTTGCGGAGCGGTTTCCGAGGTGGCGGCAGGGATGGTGGTTTGGATACTCCGCGCGCACCCACGCGCAGATCGACGCTTTTATTCGATTTGCCCACGACCCGTCACCGCTGGGCCGACTGCGTGCGTTGCCTGGCGTGCTCAGACTGCTCATCTCTCCTGAACGTCCGGTGTAGCGATGACCAACGCGTTCGACTCGCTTCTGGGAATCCTGCGGCCGGTATTTCTCGGACTCGCCGCCGTGCTCGCTGTCGTCGCAACGATGGATTGGATGGTCCGCACGCGCCGGATCAATCCGTTCAGCCGATTGGCGCGCGTGTTCCGAACGAGCGTGGACCCGCTGCTGATGCCCATTGAACGGATGGTTGTGCGAGCGGGCGGCATGTCGCAAAACGCGCCGTGGTGGGCGCTGATGGCCGTGGCCATCAGTGGAATCATCGTGATCGGTTTCGTTGGGTTCGCGCGCGATCAGGTGGCGACGATCGTCGCATCGGCAGCCGGCGGTCCGCGCGGGTTCTATCGGCTCGCGGTGACGTGGGTGATTTCGCTGATCCAGATCGCGATCATCGTGCGCGTGGTGGCATCGTGGATCCACTTTCGGCCCGGCGCGTGGTATGCGCGCTGGAGCTACAAGCTGAGCGAACCGATTTTGCGGCCAATCCGGAACATCGTCCCGCTCTTCGGGATGGTGGATGTCTCGCCGATCGTGGCGTGGTTGCTGCTGATCGTGTTGGAAACGGTGCTGCTGGGGATCTGGTAGCGGGAGGGCGGCGAATCACGTGAGGCCGTTGGCCACGATCCGTTTGAGCCGCCACGCCGCCGAGCCCAGGCATATGATTGGGAAGAGCACCAGCTGTGGTCCCCAGTACCATTTCCACATCGCCCAGTTCTCAGATGCTAGTGCCTGTTGCAACTGGAACACCGCGTTGAACGGGATAAACGGAAACTCGATCAAGGTCTGCACTGGGCTGCTCAGGGCATATCGGGCGCCGATAACAGTTACTAATACGGGCGCGACGGCCCACGCGACTACGAGCACCGTTTCGCCCGAGCGTACAAGTGTTGTGGCTAGCGTCCCAGCTGCAAATACCATCGTTGCGAAGAGCAGCGCCCCGACGAGCACCGGCACGTTCAACGGCCCATCATGACCGCTGAACGGTCGCCCCATCGTCCAGACGGCAACAATTGCGATCGCCGTGCAGGCAAACGCGAGCAGCCAAAGCCGAAGGTAATGCTGAACGATTGAGCCAGGTCGCTGGAAAAGGATGAGTCGGCGATCAGATCCGACGTCGCGACTGACTGAGCCAGAGGTCATCGCCGCCGCTAGCGCCAGGCATCCATACAGCTGGAAAGTGGACACCACTGCGGCGCTGGCACCCGACAGTGCAATCACGACTGCTGCCGTCAGAAGTCCAATGACGATCGCCGGCCATGGCCTCCAGAACAGAAGGGCAAATACCGGGCCTCGCCAATGTCTGGGCAGCACCGCCGCGCCGACTACTGCCATCCAGATCCGGCTCATTCTGCCTCCGCCATCAGCACACCAAACCGCTCGCGCAACGCACCCCATTGCACGTGTCCCCGTTTCACTTCGTCGACGATCTGGCCGGCCCGCATGAACACCACCCGGTCAGCAATACGCGTCATCGCGTCCAGATGGTGGCTCAACATCAGCACGGCCGATCCCTGGACGGCGACGCTCCGCACTACGTCGCCAAGGCGATCCAACGCGAGCGGGTCGAGGCCAGCATCCGGTTCGTCGAGCACCACGAATCTCGACTGACGAATCAGCGCGCAGGCGGCCAATGCCATTCGCCACTGCCCTTTTGAGACGCTTTGCACCCGCCTGTCGAGTAACGCTCGCAAATGGAGCCCGGCAACGACGTCGGTCCGGGCCACGTCCATCCCGACCGGCGCACATAGCACAAGCACGTCGCGAATACGAGCCGACGACCATTCCCGACCCGTCTCCTCTGGTTGGTAGCCCACGCCTTCGGTGCGGCGAAACTCAGTCGAACGTACCCCGCAGAGCGTTGACGACCCCGCGTCGGGAGTCAGGAAGCCGGCCGCTATCCGGCCCAGCGTGGACTTTCCGGAGCCATTGGGTCCAGCAACCCCGACCACTTCGCACGCATTCACCGTGATGGACACCCCGGCAAGTGCCTGCGAAGCGCCAAAAGTCTTTATTAGCGCAACAGTCTCAAGTGCTATTTGGGCGCTCATGGATTGCACGCCACGTTGAAGTCCGTGTTCCGCGACACCTCGACGAGCACGCGACCGTTTGCCAGCGCTTCCCTCACAATTACAACGTGTCGATCGAGAAGATGGATACCCACAATGTCACTACCGCGCACTAGATCCATGACCGTCATCCCGGGGCAAATGTGGATCAGGGCAAATCGATCTGTCGCCATTGAGGTAACGACGAACCACCCCGCGCCCGCAGGCAGGGCGCTGACGACAGGCGGGTAGACCAAAGACACCTTGGCCACCTCGGCGGCAGGTATCCCGCGACCCACGAGATCAGAGGTCACTCGCTCCGCGTCGCGGTGCGCCATTGGTGCCGCCGACAGTCCGCGCAACAGGACCGGCGTTGTTAGCATCGGGGCGGCTGCGACCACCGGCATGACCCGGGCGGGGGAATTCCCGGCAACAAACAGTGTGTCATTTCGCGCTCGCAACGACAGAAAGTCGCTGGCGATTCCGAGGGGGCGAGTGTAGTCTGACCGCGCCCACTTGGCCAGGACCGCCTGCGAATCGGGGCGCACGATCCGAAGCAGCGTGACCGTGTCGGCGGGTTGCCAGCGCCCAGCCACCACCTGCGTCCGGGCTTCGAGCAGCACGAACGTGCCGTCGGTAAGCCGCACAAAACCGAGAAGGGTTCGCGGACCTTCAACGCGCCTGCGCGCGACCAGCTGGGGATCAGCCTCCGTTGCTGCGCCCTCCGAGATACCGCCGCGCAGATCAATCAGCGACACGCCACCCACGAAGGCCGCAAGACCGGTAATCCGCTCGCGACCGCGAGCGGCGGCAAGGCCCACTCGCGTTGCCGCGGCGGGTTCGCGAATCGGAATCCGCCAGAGGTCCTGCGTCCGACGCTCCACGACTACCAACGTGGAGTCGTCGCTCATCGATAGAAATAAAAACTCGAGCGGTACGTCGCGATCGTCGCGCAGAGTGACAGTGCGCGCCGGGACCATCCGCCGATCGACATCGAGGCTTGGCGATGGCCGCTCGCCGTCGCGACCGCACGCGAGCATGAGCGCGGCTCCAACGGGTGCGCCGGTCAGCAGTGACCGACGCACCCGCAGGGCGCCCGATGCCCAGATGGAAACCAGGAACCGAGCGCGTGAGATCACGTGACCTTCGTGATGCCTTTCGGCAGACACAGGATCACGTCGGCCTCAAACTTCCAGCCGCACGGCCAGAGCATCCAGAACGGCTCGTCCGCCACGCAGCTCTTGTAGCTCTCCCAGGCGCCGTCCACGCAGTCCGCGATTTTCTCCGTTGGCGTGGGCGAGCCCTGCGCACTGGCAGAGTCCGTTCGTGCCAACACCGCGACGACCGCCGCCAGGAATCCGAGCTTGAGAATGTTCTTGTTGATCATTTAGGTCTCCGAGATTGTGAGTTGGGCTGCTGCATCGATTCCTCCTCCTCGCTCAGGTCACACCTCGGCAGGCCTCAGCCCACTCCGCGGCACGCGCCAATAATGGCCTGGGCCGCGCCCAACACACCACGTTCAAATCCACTGCGCCGCCATCATTTCATCGCGGCGTCACCCACGCGTCACCGTCGCCGAGCCGACCCTCGGCCCCCGCGCCCGTCCCCCCACGTCCCCCCACGTCCCCCCACGTCCCGCCGTTCCCCGCCCCCGTTCCCCGCCCCTCCTTGACATTCATCCGTCCATCCGGATAGACTGATGAACACAACCGTAGTCCGTGGCGATTTGGAGGCAAATTGCGGCCACGTAAAACAACCAGCTAAAGCGCCAGCCCGGTGCGCCTCGTCGCCTCGGGCTTTTGTGTTTTGTTCCGCCTTCCCACGTCCCCCCACGTCCCCCCACGTCCCGCTTTTCCCGATGTTCTCTGTCTCTTTCGAGTTCTTCCCGCCAAAATCTCCGGAAAGTGAAGAGGCTCTCTGGCGCGCCATCACGCGCCTCGCGCCCCTTGCACCGAAGTTCGTCTCCGTGACCTACGGGGCTGGCGGAAGCACGCGCGAACGCACCCATCGCACAGTCAAACGGATCCTTGGGGAAACCACACTCGTCCCCGCGGCCCACCTTACCACCGTTGGCGCCACCCGCACCGAGATTGACGCCGTCGCAGACGAGTATTGGGAAACGGGAGTCCGCCACCTCG
>JARIET010000022.1 GCA_031127185.1 Gemmatimonadota bacterium
CACTCAGATGCCGAAAGCCGAGGAGCTCCTCAAGAAGCAAAGCGAAGAGGACGAAGAGGTGCTTCAGGACAAGCTGGGTGGGGGCCGCGGCGGTGCCGGGGCTGGCGCCGGCGGTCGGCGGGGGCGGCCCCCCGGTCTAGCCTACGGCGTTGACAACAGCGCCTTCACCGCACCCAGCAGCTTCGCCTCCAACGCACCGTTCGTCGTGCAGCGCGAGTAGCCCTGCGAGAACGCGATGGGCCGTGCGTTCGCCTCAAAAGTTGTCGAGAGTGAGCTCGACGACGGACCGGCCGCACGCACCTGGACCGCGAGGATCAGGTAGACCTCGTAGGAGTCGGCATTCGGTCCGATCTGGGTCTGCCCGCAGTCGATGTAGCGGCTAAGCAAGACCTTCCCGAGGCGCTGGCGGATCTTGAGCCCGTCATTGGCAATTATTTTGTTGCCTTGATCGAGGCGGCCGACTGGTACGCCTACGGAGTCGAACGCCGCGGGGAGTACCCGCCAGACGCGGTCAGGCGCGACATCAAGCGTGTTGAGGTGCGGGCCCGAACCCGGCGCGATCGTCAATCGATCACCGCTCCCAGCTACGCCGATGGACTGTGGCACGGCACCGGTTGCAACGACGGTTCCGCTGGGTGCGCAGGCGAAAACCGTGATCACGGCAAATAGGGCTTGGCAGCGCATGGGGTCGCCTCGGGGCTGGGGAGTGCCTGCGGCATGAACGTACGGCACGGTAACCGGGTCAGCCAGCGGCGGACAGGTGGAGTAGATTCCACCAGTATGGCTAGTGTATCCCTGCGCCGCTGATATGCGGATTGGAGTCGCCCTCGCACTGATCACGAGCCTCTACACGGCCGCGTGTCGGCCTGTTGAGCCGGCTGACCCGCGGGTCGTGGCCGAGTGGATGCGCGCCCTGTACGGGGCCATTCGCGTCGAGCGGTTGTCGCCGCCGGTGGCGTCGCGCCTGATGGCATACTCCACCACCGCGCTCTACGGCGGCTACGTGGCGGGCGATCCCACGCTGCCCTCGCTGGACGGGTCGCTGAACGGGCTTCCCTCGCTGCCTCGGGCGGCGCGCCCGGGCGAGCTGGACGGTGCGCGGGTTGCGGTGGAGGCTGTGCGCGTTGTGCTCGATTCCATGCTGGCGGAGGGGCTGGCCACCACCCGGGCCGCTTTGGCGCGTCTGGCGGATTCCCTGCGTACGGCCCGCGTGGCGTCGGGCACGTTCCGCGTCTCGGACCGGGTCGTGGCACGCTCGGACTCGGTCGGGGGAGTGATCGGGCGCGCGATCGTGGCCTGGGCGCGGGATGACGGGTTTGGGCGCATCCGCACGTTGCCCCCCTATCGGCCACCAAAGGGGCCAGGGTTCTGGGCCAACGACGCGCCGGCCACGACGTTCACGTCACAGAGCATCTCTGGCGCCAGCGAACTGATTACGCCGGCGAACCCTGCCAATCAACTGCGTGAAGCCAACACGAGTGATCGCGCGCTCGTGCTTGGCCGACCGAAACCCGCGGGAGCAACATCGCTGCCCTCGGTCAATATGGCCGGAGCCACCGAGCCCTACTGGGGCCAACTTCGTCCGTTCGTGCTCGAGCGATGGGATGCCTGCACCATCACGCCACCGCCGCGGTATTCCACCGAACCCTCGTCCGTGCTGCGAACGAACGCACAGGGGGTCGTCGATGCAAAGGCGTCGCTCACGGCCGAACAGCGCACGATTGCGCTCTACTGGGCTGACAATGCCGGCGAGTCGGGTACGCCAGTTGGGCACTGGATTTCAATTGCGAGCCAGATGGCGAGCCAGCGCAACTTGTCGGCGCCGGAGGCGGCACGCATCACGATGCTGGCCGCAGTTGCCCAGGCCGACGCCTTCATCGCATCGTGGGGATACAAATACGCGCACAGCCTGATCCGTCCCCGGATGTATATCCGGCGCGTGATCGACCCGGAGTGGGAGCCGCTTATCCCGACACCACCGTTTCCCGAATACCCCTCCGGTCATTCCACCCAGTCGGCGGCTGCGGCCACCGCGCTCGCGGGAGTGCTGGGCTACGGTGAGTTCGACGATAGCACGAGCATTTCCATCGGGCACGCGGTACGCCGATTTCCGTCGTTCATGGCGGCGGCGGAAGAGGCAGGAATCTCGCGGATCTACGGCGGCATCCACTATGACGTGGGCAACCGGTCGGGCCGCGAACTTGGGGTCTGTATTGGCGAGCGTGTGCTCTCGCGGATGGCGGCGCAGTTGCGCGCCGCCGCACGATGATCTGTCGGTCACGGATCGCGGCTGGCGTCGCAGCCTTACTCACGGGATTGGCCGGATGTTCCCGACCGGCCGTCCCTGCGTGGCAGGATGGCGACGGATACCGGTGGCGGGAGCTGGCAGTGGCTGGGCGCGACGACGGGTTCACGCGCATGATGCCCGGCGCGACGAACGTGGAGTTCACAAACAGCGTCAGTGATTCGGCGCTTGTCGGCAACCGGATGCTGGCGCAGGGCGCGGGTGTGGCGCTTGGCGATGTCGACGGCGACGGCCTGACGGACCTGTTTCTCGCGCGCACCGAGGGATGCAGCGCGCTCTACCGGAACCTCGGTGGCTGGAAATTCGAAGACATCACTACGGCGGCCGGCGTCGGTGCCTGCATGCGCCATGCATCGGGCACGGCCTTTGCCGATACAGACGCGGACGGCGACCTCGACCTGGTGCTCCTGGCGACGACCGGGCCGAATGCCGTATTCGTCAATGATGGTGCCGGCCGTTTCACGGAACGCAGGGACCTTGGGCTCGACACCACCGGGCGCGGAGGCACCACTGTCACCATGGCGGACGTGGACGGGTCCGGACGCCTGGCCCTGTACGTGGCCAACTACAAGGCGTACCACCTGGACGATCGCGTGCCGCCACAGCAGCGCGCATTCAATCAAGTGGTGCGGGAGTTGGGCAAGGGGCGATATGCCATCGCACCGGACTTTCAGCGCGACTATAAGCTGGTGGTGCGCCCCGATATGGGCGGCATGCGCATGACCCAGCGTGCCCAACCCGATGAGTTGTATCAGAGCGACGGCGCGGGTCGATTTACGCGAGTGGCTTTGGCGTCGGGCCGCTTTCGCGATGTGGACGGCAACCCCGTGACTGAAGTGAGTGAGTCGTTCACGCTGGGTGCCCGGTTTGCCGACCTGAACGGCGACCGGGCACCGGACCTCTATGTGGCGAACGACTTCGAGGACCTGGACCAGCTCTGGTACAACGACGGTGCAGGCAACTTCCGACTCGCGGATTGGACCGTGCAGCGGCAGATGAGCAACTCGACCATGGGCGTGGACGTGGGCGATGTGAACGGCGACGGGCTCCCGGATGTTTTCTGCGTGGACATGCTGGCCGACGATTCGCGCAGGCGTCACACGCAGATTCCGACGAACACCGCCTTCCCCAAGACGCCGGGCGACGTCCGAACACAACTCCAGCACCAGCGAAATACGCTCTTCCTTAATCGCGGAGACGGCAGTTTTGCGGAGGTGGCGCAGTACGCAGGCGTTGCTGCGAGCGGGTGGTCCTGGGGCACCATGTTCCTGGATGTTGATCTCGACGGGTGGCAAGACGTGTTGGTGGCAAACGGGCATCTCTGGGACGTGATGGATGCCGATATCCAGGAGGGGCTGCAGAACCGGTTGACCAGCGTCGCGTGGCAACGACTGCGCTGGGAGTTTCCGCGGCTCGGGCTTCGAAACGTGGCGTATCGAAACCGGGGTGACCTGACGTTCGAGGACGCCAGCGCGCAATGGGGGTTCGGAGCGGAGGAGGATGTGTCGCACGCGCTCGCTGCGGGCGATCTCGACGGCGACGGCGACCTCGATGTGGTCGTCAACCGGCTTGGCGCGCCAGCGCTCGTGCTGCGCAATGACGCGCGAGGGGCCCGCGTCGCAGTGCGGCTCAAAGGGGCCGCGCCGAACACGCAGGCTGTGGGGGCGGTAGTTCGCCTCGAGGGCGGCGCGGTACCACTCCAGGTGCGCGAGATTGCCGTGGGCGGCCTCTACATGTCGCATAGCGACTATCTGGCGTCGTTTGCCATGGGTGATGCGGATAGCGCGACGCTCGTTGTTGAGTGGCGAGCCGGCGGCAGCACGACGATTCGCGTGGCCGCCAACCGGATGTACGAAGTGTCCAGCCCCGCCGATGTACCGGCCGCGCGCGCTGCGCGCGCCGCTCCGCTTGCGCCGGCTGCGGCCCGCCCCGGACCCGGCACCGAACCGCCGCTCTTTGCCGATGCGACTGATGAGCTAGGTGGCCACACCCACACCGAGGATGGGTTTGACGATTGGGGACGCCAGTTCCTTCTGCCCGATGGACTTTCGGTGCTCGGACCCGGCGTCGCGTGGTTTGACGCAGACCGGGACGGCCGGGAAGACCTCTTCATCGGCGCTGGACGGAGCGGGCGGATTGCGCAGTTCAGGAACCTCGGCACACGCCTCGCGCCGAGCGCAGCGCGATTCCCGGCCGTGGGCGTCAGCTTGACCGCGGTGCTCGGGCTGGCTGACGCGGGGGGATCGCGTATTCTGGCCGGAGCGTCCACGTGGCAGGCGCTTGCGGATTCCGAGATGATTGCACAACCCGCTGCCGTGGGCGTGGCGATGCGGGCCGGCGTTCCGGCCACAGCGGCGCAGCCCGTCGTTGGGTCTCACGCGGGCGCCACCGGCCCGCTGGCCGTGGCTGACTACGACGGCGACGGTCTACTCGACCTGTTTGTTGGATCGCGGGCCTATCCGTTGCGATATCCGTTGTCCCCAAGCTCGGGGCTCTTTCGGAACACGGGCGGCCAGTTCGTGCACGACGCCGGCAATGCCGGTGTGCTCACCGACGTCGGGATGGTTTCGGCCGCGACGTTTGCCGACTTCGACGGTGACGGCGATGCCGATCTGATCCTTGCGCGCGAGTGGGGATCAATTCTCGCGCTCATCAACGATGGACGCGGTCGCTTTTCGGCAGGGCCCTCCACTTTGGGTCTCGGCAAGTTGACCAGCCGCTGGAACGGGATTGCCACTGGAGATCTGGATGGGGACGGGCGGCTGGATATCGTTGCGACAAGCTGGGGGAGCAATAGCCCGATTCAGGCCGACGCCGAACGGCCGCTGGTGATGTTGCATGGCCCGATTGGCGCGGTTGGCGAACAGGAGATGATCCTGGCGCGGCATGATCCCCGGCTCGGCGGGATCGGCGCTCTCACGAGTTTTGCACGGGCACGGGTCGCGATTCCGGACCTGGTTCGTACCGTCGGAACGTTTTCCGCCTGGGCAGACGCTACAGTGGATGTGTCGCTGCGCGGCCAGATGCCCAAACTCAGCCGGCTGACTGCATCGACGCTACAACACATGGTGTTCCTGAATCGGGGCGACCGGTTTGAGCCGCATCCACTGCCGCTGGAGGCGCAGTTCGCGCCGGCGTTCTACGCGGGCGTGGCCGATTTCGACGGGAATGGCACGGAAGACATCTTCCTCGCGCAGAACTTCTCCGCGACGACGATCGGCCTGCCGCGCAACGATGCGGGCCGCGGACTGTTGCTGACGAATGATGGCACCGCAGGATTTTCGCCGGTGTCGGGCCAACGTTCGGGACTCAAGATCTACGGTGACCAGCGCGGTGCGGGTTATGCCGACGCCGACGGCGATGGCCGACTCGACCTTGCCGTGTCGCAGAATGCGGGCCCGACTCGCCTGTTCCGCAATCGTGGCGCAGTGCCCGGGCTTCGGGTGCGCGTCCGCGGCACGGCGGCGAATCCGGACGGCGTCGGTGTGCAACTGCGTGTTGTGTATGGCGACCGGATGGGGCCTGTCCGCGAGGTGCAGGCCGGTTCGGGATACTGGTCGCAAAACGGCGCGGTGCAGGTGTTCGGGCTGGCAGGGACTCCCACGGCCGTTTGGGTCCGCTGGCCCGGCGGTGCTGTCGCGCAGTTCCCGGTCGCTGCAGGCGCGCGAGAGATCGAGATCCGGGCACCAGCGCGTTGACGCTTTCCAGTGCGCCGGCAGACCGCCTACGGTCGCGGTGCGCTGGCCCGTGGCTGAGTTGGGCCCGGGGTTTGGTCTGGCTCCGCCTGCACGCGTCGGAGGTACTCGCGCGCCTGCTCGTGCCCTGGCTCAATTGCCAACGCGGCAGCGAAGTGTTCCGCCGCACGGGAAAATTCGCCAACCCTGGCCAGCGCGACGCCCCAGTTGTGCTGTGCGTCCGCATGATCCGGGCGGAAGCGAAGCGCCTCCTCGAAATGGGAGATTGCTTCGTCCGTCCGGCCCAGCCGCACCGCAGCGTTGCCCCAGTTCACGTGGGCGTCTGCATTGGCTGGATTCGCGCTGATGGCGAGCCGAAAGCGTTCAATGGCCTCGGCGAGCTGACCTTGCTGGGCGAGAGCCACGCCCCAGTTGTTCTGCGGTGCGTCGAATGAAGGCTGAATCTGGAGTGCGCGCTGGTAGGCTACGATCGCGTCGGGGAACTTCCCAGTGGCGGCGAGTGCAACTCCGAGGTTGTCGTGCGCCTCAGCGTAGGCGGGTTTGACGGCCACAGCGGCGCGATAGTGCACGATGGCTTCGTTTACCCTGCCATCACGCATGAGCAAGTTGCCGGCATTGTTGTGGGCGACTGGCGAGTTCGGTTCCACCCGCAGCACGCGTGCCCACAGCGCCGCCGAGTTGCGCCATACGTACGTCTGGCGCCAGCTCAACATCGCAAGCGTCGCGAGCACGAGTGTTGCCACGACGAGCGTTGATCGCCTGAATCGCGCAAACGCAACGTGCGCCGCTCCCGCTGCGAGGAGTGCAAGCGCCGCGGCCGCATTGTAGGTGTAGCGATCCGCGGCGATCTGTGGCCCATTCTGGTGCACCCCAAGAAGCGGGAATGCGATCAGGAGAAAGGCGAACCACGCCGCCGGCAGGGCTGGCCAACGCGTTCGCGCCACGATCGCGGCGCCTGTGAGGCTCGCCACGCCCGCCATGGCCAGCAGGAAGCCGGGCTGCAGCGGATCGACTCGCTCGGGCATGGCGTACAGTGGCGCGAGACCGGCCGGAATCAGCGTCTTGATCAGATAGAAACAGACGCTGTATGCCGAGACCGCAACCTTTCCGACAAGGCTGAGTTGCGGCTCAGGCTGGAGCGCGACGAACGCCAGCGCGGCCGGACCGATCGCCAACAGGCCAAACGGCGCGAGGCGGATGAGTGAGGCCGGCGTTCCGCCCGCGTACCAGTGTTCCGTTGCGGTGGCGTTCCGCTTCTTGGGGCGCACATGCGCGAGAAACTCCACGACCACGAGGGCGGCCGGAAGCGTGACCGCCGATGCCTTTGACAGCACGGCGCACACCGTCGCCAGCAACGCGGCGATGTACCAGCGCTGACGTGCCTGCGGACTTTGACCGGCACGCAGGTAGGCATACACGGCAGCAAAATAGAAGAGTCCCGACAGGAGGTCGCGTCGCTCGGTGATCCATGCAACCGACTCAACCCGGAGGGGATGTACGGCAAAGAAGAGCGCGGCGAACACCGCTGCGGCTGCTTCGCCGCCGCGCTCGCGCCAAGTCAGGGCGAAAATCCGGCGCGCCACCAAGTAGAATGTCACGGCCACACCGCAATGCAACAGCAGATTCGTAAGGTGGTAGCCGCGCGGGTTCATTCCCCAGAGGACGTAGTCGAGCCCCAGCGTCATCCACGAGAGCGGCACATAGTGACCGAGGTGGAAGGTCGACCACATCCACTGCAGCTGGGCGAGGCCCAGGCCGCGGTAGCTCAGGTTGTTGACGAAGTTCTTGTCGTCGTCCCAGATGACGAACTCGCCGTTCAGCGCCGGAAGAAATGCGACAAACGTGATGGCGGCGATGACAAGCGGGACGGCCCAGTGACGGGCGCGATCTCTCACGGTTTTCCGGGAATCCGCGTCCAGATGACGATGGTCCCGCAGGGCAGGGCGTTCCCGATATGCGAAAACTCAGCTGGCACAGCGGCAAACGAATCGTAGAGCTCCATTTTCTCGACGTTGTTGGCCCCGATATCATCAATTTCCATGGATCGTACGCGTTGTCCGTCGATCCACAGATCGGGAATGCATGCCGTGCCGCGTGAGCCGGCATAGTTCACGAAACGCACGCCCATCCGTCCGGTGCCAAGCCGAACAAGCTGGATGCCACGCCGGGCCTGCAACACATCACTGAGCCGCAGGCTGTTTCGCGCGACGATGTCTTCCCGGGTGAGAAAGAGCCCGTTGCCACGAGCGCGGCGTTCATCAAACGTGCGAAGCGCGGCATACGCGCGCTGATTTCGTGGCTCCTCGATATTGACGCCGGGGAGCTGTTGCGAGAGCTGCTCCAACTCGACGACAACGGTATCCCACTGCCGATTGCGCGCGCTGATGAGCGCCTCGATTGGCGAGAACCCCGGCCGACGGATGGCGATGGTGGCGGTGTCGAGTTCCGGCGTGAAGAGTCGGAATGCGCCCCTGGGATCTGTGCGGGCGGTGGAGCCCAGAACCTCGACGGTGGCTCCTTCCACGCCTGCACCCTTTGCGTCACGGACGATGCCGACCAGCTCCCGCTTTGCCGCCGGCACTGGCGTCTGGGCACCCAGTGTTCCTGTGCCGAGGATGATGAGGCAAGCGCAACCGGTGATCGTCCGGATGCCGGTTCGAAGTATCGGGTACACAACCGCCTTGGCCAGAGTGTGCTGCCAACCCCGAATCTGCCACTCTCCGGAACCGAATGCCAGCGGTGGCCGTAGGGTGGACACGTGCACCCCTGAGAGCGGTCCGCTTTCTATATATCCCTCATCTCTGTCCGACATCATCCACCGACTGTGAACCGCCCAATCAGGGCTGAACCGCAATCTGACCGGGACGGCCCGCACCGGTTGCGCCCGTTGCGAACGATGCGGTATCTGATGCTGCCAGTCGTGTTGACGCTGGCCGCCGTCGCGGCGCAGGCGCAGGCGCCGCAGGCCATCCCGGCGCCACGGGGATTCGTCAGCGATTTTGCGCAGGTCGTCACGCCCACTCGAGCTGGGCAGATCGATGCGCTTGCCCGGTACGTGAGCGAACGGAGCGGCGGTGAGATCGCCGTCGTGACCCTTGCCGACCTCGGTGGGCGCGAGGTTGGGGAGGTCGCGCTGCAGATCGGCCGCGAATGGAAGCTGGGCGCCAAAGCCGAGATCGGCGACGCCCGCCGGAACGCAGGCGTGGTGGTCCTGCTCGTCCCGAAGGAGAGCAGCGCCGACGGCCGGGGCTACATCAGCATTCAGGTTGGCCAGGGCGCAGAGGGGTTCATCCCCGATGCGGTGGCGGCCGACATCCGTCGCGAGGCGACGCCGTACTTCGCGCAGCGCGACTATTCGACCGGGCTGGCACTGATCACAGCTCGGCTCGCTGAACGCTATGCCGAGGAGTTCGGATTCTCACTGGACTCCGCCGGCCTGCGGGCTCCGAGTGCCCGGCGCGGTCGCGGCCAACCTCAGGGGATTCCGCCGGGCGCCGCGATGCTGGTATTGATCGTTGCCATCATCCTGCTGACGCGTGGCGGCCGCGGTGGTTGTGCACCCTTCATTGCCGGGCAGGTGCTTGGGCATGCGATGGGACGGCGGGGCTATCACCACGGCGGATTCGGAGGCGGGGGAAGCTGGGGCGGCGGCGGCGGCGGAGGCGGTGGCGGGTTCGGCGGATTCGGTGGCGGGGGTGGGTTCTCGGGCGGCGGATCAAGCGGGAGTTTCTGACATGTTCGGAGGAACGGCGATGACACTCGACGAGCTGGTCAGCCAGCTGCGCGCCGCCCACGGCGACGCGCTGCTCGGCGTGGTTCTGTACGGCTCGACAGTGACCGATGCGGCGGCGAAGCGGGGACACAATGTGCTGGTTGTCGTCCGCACGCTTGATGTGGCCGCGATGCGCGCCAATGGGGCGATCGGGCTCGCGTGGGAAGAGGCGGGCAATGCGATTCCGCTCACGCTGACCGAGGCCGAGTGGCGATCGAGCGTGGATGTGTTCGCGATCGAGCATGCGGATATTGCTGATCGGCATCGCGTCCTGCATGCCGCGGCGGGGTTTGCCGTCACCCCGGTGGGATCCGTGCACGTGGCGGATATTCGGCGCCAGATCGAGTATGAGTTGCTGGCGCAGGTGCTGGGCGTACGCGCGGCAATCACGCACGCGGGCAGCGACGTGAAGGCGCAGCGCGCGCTGCTCTCGGCGCACTCCAGTCGCGCAGTGGCCATGATGCGAGGTGCACTTCGCATCGCCGGCCAACCGCCGGCCGCCGATGCGGCGGAATCGATCGCGGCCGCTGCCAGGCTGGCGGGTTTTGATCCTGCGCCTTTCATCGCGGCATACCGACAGCGCCACGATGGCGGTGACGTGTCCAGGGCAGACCTCCCAGCGGTGTTAAGTGGATTCCACGAGGGGCTTAGCACGCTCCTTGCGTATGTCGACCGTGTGGGCAAAACCCAGGCGCACTAGCTTTCGTAAAGGAACGGCAGGGCAGTACACCTCTCTCACCCCAAAGGGAACGATGACGCGATTGATGCGTGGCGCGATGGTCCTCGGAGTCTTGGTTTTGGCCGGCAGCACCACTGGTTGCGGGTACAACAGGATTCAGACGCTCGATGAGAACGTCAACAAGGCCAAGCAACAGATCTCGGTGCAGCTGCAGCGGCGCGCCGACCTCGTTCCGAACCTCGTGGAGACGGTGAAGGGGTTCGCGGCACAGGAGTCGCAGGTGTTTGAGGCCGTTGCCGAAGCGCGTGCGAAGCTTGGGGGTGCGGTCACCAGCGGTGACCTGACGCAGATGGCTGGCGCGGCGAATCAATTGAACGGCGCGCTGGGCCGCTTGCTGGCGATCAGTGAAGCGTATCCGGTGCTCAAGTCAAACGAGAATTTCATCCGGCTGCAGGACGAGCTGGCCGGCACGGAGAATCGTGTTGCCGTCGCGCGGACGGACTACAACACCAGCGTGAACGACTACAACGCGTACATCCGCAAGTTCCCGGTGAACCTGACCGCGAAGGTGACCGGCGCGAAGACGCGCGAGTACTTTGAGCTCGAAAGCGCGGCTGCCGCGGCCGCGCCAAGGGTGGACTTTAAGAAGACGCCGTAAACAGCACCGCGCGACGTGGAAACCGTCGCGCGCTTCCATGCGGGGCATCAGCGCGGTCGGCTCGTCGTTTGCGGGGTCTCCCGGGCGGAGTCACCCGTCACGATGAGCGACGCGCTGTTCCAGAGCGACAGGCGGTTGGCGCTCTTGACCATGCCGGCGGCAACAAGAGCGGCGCAGCCGACAAACAGGGCGCTGCGTCGGGCGTCGCTGGCCGCTGACGACGCGGCCAGCGCGCTCCCCAGTCCTGCCACGGCGATGACGAACCCGATACTTGGCAGATAGAGCGTTCGGTCAGCGAGCATGATGCCCGTGGGAACCAGGTTGGATACGGGCAGCAATCCACAGGTGATCCACAACACACCGAATGCAAACACGGGGACACGCCGTCGGGTGGTCCATGTCACTGCGGCGAGCGCTAGCGCTGCGAGCACAACAAGTGCCTCGGTGGAGCCAGCACTCACGACCGGCGGAAAATCGGCGGCGGTGTAGTCGGCGCGAAGCCGGGCGGGCCACGCGAGTAATCGCACCCAATGCGGGACGACCTGGAGCATGGTGAGTATGCGCTCATATAAGTCCAGGCCGCGAAGCGAAGCGAACGGTACTGCGCCCTGGACATGTCCAGCCAACGCCGAGGAACGCGCAGCGATGGCGGCGACCGCGACTCCGCCGAGTACCAGAGTGCCCGCCGCGATCTCACGTATTTGGCTGGAGGGCGCGGCGCGGAGAACCGTCAGCTCGGCCGCAACGATCAGCCCGGGGATTACGTACCCCGATTCCTTGAATCCGACCGCGACCAAGTACCAGGCCCCCATCGCCCCCCAGTCGCGCCACAGCAGGCGCCCTGCGCGACGCCCGTCAACGTACCGAGAGACCATGCGTGCGGCCGCAAGGCCAACAATTAACTCACCCTGATTCACCGCCTGCGCCACCGCCTCCACGTGTACCGGGTGGCTCGCGAAAAGTGCGGCCGCACAGAACGCGGCCGCTGGCGATACCAGCCGACAGGCGAGACTGTAGACCGCGATCGTGCCCCACAGGTAGAGCAGGCCGCTGACAATTCGGAAGGGCAGCGGGCTGCCGTCGCCTATAGCGTACTGCACTGCGAGCGTTAGTGACGCCAAGGGGCGATGCAACTGCTCGACAAACGGCGAAGGCCAATAGGTGCCGCCAACGATGGCGCGCCAGTTTGCGAGGGAATGCAGCAGCGCATTGTCACGGACGATTGCGGCGTCATCGTACACGAAATCATTGGCGATTCCGAACGCAACTACGCAGAGTGCGATCGCGGTAAGGCAGAGCCGTGCCTGGCGCGCGGACACGCGTTGAGGTTGCGGCGAGTCTTGCACGTTACCGGGGTTGCGCAAAGGCTGACGATCGTGTGAGCCGGACCAAATGCACAGTACCGAAACTTTCTTTTGTCGCGATCGACCAGTCGTTCGCCGCCGAAATGCCGGGACCGGGTGCGCCGGATGCCAGTGCGCTCCTCACTGCGACAGCGATTGCGTCCGCTCCGTGCGAGTCCGCTTGCACAACCAGCCACGCGGCGTTCGCCGTGCCCAACTGGCGCCGTCCATCTGCAGGCAGCTGCCAGGGTGCGCTGCGTGGCAGAGCGATCAAGTGACCGGGTGGCAGGGTGACGCGGTAGAGGGAGTTGAGCGGAAAGCGGACATAGGCGTCGAGCCGCGCATCGGTACGGGCGGCGACATGGTCCGACTCGATCAACAATGAACTCAGCAAGACCGGCACCAAGGCGTGATCAGGCTGTGCATTCAACCGGGCGGTGGCGGCGCGCCAATCGTCAGTTCGAAATGCGATGAGACGTCGGTGGGACGAAAGCTCGCCGGGAATGCCGCTGGCGACGAGTCCCCAAACAGCGAGCCCGATGGCGCCGCCGCGCCGCAGGGTGGCCTGCGGGAACCGCGCCAGCGTAACGGAAAGCATCAGGAGGACCGCCGGCGCCGTCGCCGCGAGATATCGGGGATGGACCAAGCGAGCGGTATCGGTTGCGCTGGTCACCCACGCCAACAAGTACGGGGCGACCACCACCGATGCGCAAAGGGCGGCAGCGCGGTCGTACGGTATGGGACCTGCCGTGCGGAATTTGGTCGGCCACGTGGCGCGGGCGATCCACGCCGTTGCCATCATCGCCACGGCTGTCACGCCCCACGGGACGACGCGGAGTCCGCCGATCAGCCCGGGGTGGTCGATGAAGGCGTTCCAGCTTGCACGACGCCCGTACACGAATTGCACACCGGGGAGCGCGATGGTCGCGACTGCGGCGATCGTCAACAGATCGACGCCGAGCGCGCGACCGGCGTAATGGACTCGATCGGGCCGGGTCCAAATTGTGCCCAGCAACCAAACGAGTTCGCCGACCAGCAGCAGCCCGGCCGTATAGTGCAAATGAAAGAGGAGTGCCATCCCGAGCACGAATCCCGCGCGCATTGCAGCTGTCGGCCGCTGCGCCAGTTCGACGAACACAGCGACGTGGAACACTGAGACCAACTGGATCACTGCGTAGGGGCGTGCCTCAGTGCCGAAATAGATGGCCTGTGGATCGACAGCGACCAGCCATGCCGGCAGGAGCGCCATCCAGGCCGACCCGGTCCACCTGCGCGCGACAAGAAAGAGCGACACTGGCAGTAGCGCGCCAGCGAGGAGGCTTGGCAGGCGCACGGTCAGCTCGCTGACGCCGCAAAGCCTGACAACCGCAGCAGTCAACCAGAAATAGAGTGGCGAGTGATTGCCGTCGTGCGCACGCCGCGCCGTTTCTCTAAAGTCATCCGCCGTGGCCGCCCACACGGTGTGCAGTTCGTCCAGCCAGAGGCTTTCGCGCGCCTGCAGAAGGCGCGTCACAATAAGGGCTATCAGTATTGCACAGAGTACCGCAACGGCTGCCGAGTCGCTCTGTCGTGGTGACGGCGGAGTATCGTTGCGAAATCGGATTTGGGGTACCGCGTCCGCCATGGACCGGCTCACGGATACCTGCCTGCCGCCATGCCCGTTAACACGAGGCACGGTCTGGGCGACTCAGTCCGCGTTCCTTTCCGGGAGCACGTACCGGAGCGGATCGACCGGTTTGCCATTCACGTGCACTTCGTAGTGCAGGTGCGGACCGATCGTGAGTCCGGTGTTGCCAACGGTGGCGATGAGCTGGCCGCGCGAGACGCGCTGACCGTTGCGGACCACGATTCGCGAGCAATGGGCAAAGCGGGTGACGATGCCGTTGCCGTGGTCGACCTCAAAGGTGTTGCCAAAGCCGGTGACGAAGCCAACGTCGCGCACGACGCCGCTCGCCGGGGCCACGATTGGCGCCCCCATCGGTGCGCTGACGTCGATGCCTTCGTGCGGCCGGTTTTCGTGCAGGATGGGGTGGAGACGGCTGGTTGAGAAATGACTGGAGAGCCAGCCGGTCGTGGGCATGATGGACGGCGTATTGGCCAGGCGCTCGAGATTCCTGATCAGCGTGTCGTTCACCGCTCGAAAGCTCTGTGCGAGTGCCGACGCGCGTTGCGTCAATGAAGTGATCTGCGCGCGGTTGTCGCCAAAACCGAGCCGATTCAGGAACGGTCGCCGCATCGGGGCCTGCGGGAGGACATTGATCTTGCGGATCTCGCGCAGGTCGCCGGTCCAGGCCTCAGCGGCGCTGACCGTAGACGTATCGTCGGGCATGTTGGCCAGCGCCCGAATCTCGCGATCCCGGTCATCAATCTGCTCCAGCGTGTCGGAGAGGGCGGCGATGCTGGCGTCGATGCCGTCAATCTGCGCACGCAGGCGGGAGTTTTCGGCCATCAAGAGGCGTGCGGACGGCGTTGCGTACGGCGTGAACAGGTACACCACCGCCGTGAGCACGACGGCGCAAAGGATCCCCGCGCCCCAGAGCGCCAGCTTGCGGGTGCCCTCCGTGACCGTAATCGACCGTGCCCGCTCGTTATCCGAGGGGACGATCAGGATGGTCCAGGAGCGGCCGGGTCGGCCGTCGCGCCGGCTGGAAGACGCCATCCGTTAAACCTCGCCTGACCCGGCAGGGGGGTCAACCGGCGAACTGAGACTCAACCGACCACCGGCGGGGTTTGTTCGGCCCGGGGGAATAGCCCCTCGCCCTTGGACACCTTCCAGCCGGCCGCAGAGAGCCTGTTGATGGCCTCGTACGTGGTTGCGCCGGCGGCGCCTGGCGCGCCGAGCTGCGTCCAGAGCGACTCGGCCTTGCCCGGCATGAACGCCGCGAGAGCAACGGCCTGGCGAGCGAGGGATCGTGCGAGCGCCGCCAGCACGGCGTCGAGTTCGGCGGCCTTGGCAGGATCCTTCGCCAGCGTCCAAGGGGCCGACTGCTGTATGAAGAGGTTCGCGCGCGACGTGACCTTCGCGATGGCGTCGAGCGCTTCGTGTGGGAGGTATCCGCGCGAGCCGTCGAGGGCCTGCTGCGCGGTTGACAGGTCGGCGATGTCGTCGGTGTCGAGCGGGCCACGAGCCCCGTCGGGGACGACGCCGGCACGGTACTTCTCGATCATTGCGATGACACGACTGGCAAGATTGCCAAGCCCGTTGGCGAGTTCCGAGTTGTAAACGGCCTCGTAGCGCTCGATGGAATAGCTGCCGTCGCCGTCAAAGGGAATCTCGCGCAACAGGAAATAGCGGAAGGCGTCGGGGCCGAATCGAGCGACTTCGTCAGCGAGTTCGATCTTTACGCCGGCGGACTTGGACATCCGTTCGCCGCCGAAGTTGAGAAAGCCGTGGCCCCACACGCGCTCCGGCAGCGCGAGTTCGGCGGCCTGCAACATGGCGGGCCACACGACGCAGTGGAGGCGCGTGATGTCCTTGCCGACAACGTGCAGCTGCGCAGGCCAGCGGTTCCTGTACGATTTGTCGGGGTAACCGGTGGCGGTCAGGTAATTCGGCAGGGCATCGAACCACACCCAGGTGCCCTGGGGCTCGCCGCCCGTTGGCGACGGTACCGGCAAGGGAATCGCCCACGCCAGTCGCGCACGTGTGATGGAGAGGTCTTCAAGTCCGGTCGCCAGCAGCGCCTTGATTTCGTTCCGGCGCGACTCCGGCTGCACAAAGTCAGGGCGTTCGTCGACCAGCCGCTGGAGGAAGGCCTGGTACTTGGAGAGGCGAAAGAACCAGTTTCGCTCCTTGGTCCACTGCAACTCTCGCGTGGCGTGCAGGACGCACTTGCCATCGACGATCTCGTCAGCGCGCTTGAACAGTTCGCAGCCGACGCAATACCACCCTTCGTACTCCTTCTCATAGAAGTCGTCGGGTGAAGCGTCGGCGATGCGCTTGATGAACGCGCGTACGCCGCTCTTGTGGGCCGGGTCCGTGGTGCGGATGAACTGGTCATATGAAATCGCCAGCAGGTCCCACATTCCGCGAAAGCGGGCGGCGATGTCGTCGACAAATACCTGCGGTTCAACCCCCTTGGCGGCGGCGGTTTGCGCGACTTTCTGGCCATGCTCGTCCATGCCAATGCAGAAATGCACCTGCTCGCCCATTTGGCGGTGCGCGCGGGCGATGACATCGGCGCCGATCTTCTCGAGCGCGTGCCCGAAGTGCGGATCGCCATTGGCATAGTCAATGGCCGTCGTGAGGTAGAACTGCTTCGGGCTCATTCGCTGGTGGGTTGGCCCGCGTCTCCGCCGGGCGATGCATTCGGTGGGCCACCGGGACCGCGGCCACCGCGCCTGCCGCCGCGCCGGCCACGCCGACGTCGCCGTGAGGTCTGGGCGTCCGCCGGCACGGCGCTTTCTGTGCCCGGCACCGCGCCCTGGTTGGGCGCAGCCTGCGGCGGTGAGGGCTGCGCTCCGCGCTGCGGGGGACGCTGGGGCGGCGGCTGCGGTCGGCCCTGCTGCGGTCTGCCCTGCTGCTCCGGTTGGCGCTGTGGCGGGCGCTGCGACTCTGGGCGTGACTCTGGAGGGCGGCGCTGCTGCGGGCGCGGCGGAAGAGCAACAGCGCGTTCCTCATCTTCGCTGCTGTCTTCCGGTTCAGGCGTCGGTGCGACCCAAGTGCCGCCCATCTCCTGGCGCAACTGGTCGAGCGGAACCACGCGCGAATCGCCTCCGGGCACGCGCAGGGTCACCGTTTCCCGAAAAATGTCGAGCGACGCGACTTTCTCTTCGCCAAGGGACGTAGTGACAATCTTCCCTTCCTTCGGAAATCGCTTGCGTTGCTGCACGTAGAACTCGTGCTCGTATCGCAGGCAGCACATCAGCCGCCCGCATACGCCGGAGATCTGCGCCGGATTGAGCGTGGAGAGGTGCTGATCCTTGGCCACGCTTGACTTCACGGGCACGAGCTCGGGAAGCCAGCTGGCGCTGCACATCTGGCGCCCACAGCGACCGACGCCGTCCACGCGCTTGGCCTCGTCGCGCACGCCGATGTGCCACATGTGCACGCGTGTGCCAAAGAGACCTTCCAGCTGGCGCACGAGCTGGCGAAAGTCCACCCGCTCCTCGGCGGTGAAGTACACCGTGAGCCTTTTCTTGTCCCACTGCCACTCGGTATCGGAGACTTTCAGGTCGAGGCCGAGCGTGCGCACCTTCTCGATGGCCCGCGTGCGGACGTTCACTTCCTCGTCCCGCAGGTGAGCGGCTCGCGTGATTTCCTCGCCCGTTGCGGCGCGGATGGCCTTGCGAAGCGGGTCGGGGCTGGCCTTGCCGTGCGTGGTGCCCGCCTTGCGGACGAGCGCACGTTCGCCGGTGGAATGCACCCGACCGAGATCTTCTCCGCGTTCCGCCTCGACGACGACGGCCGTGCGTGCCGCAGGCGCATCCTCGAATGGCCACTCGAAGAACTCGCGTCGGTTTCCCTTGAAGGTGACCTCAATGACCACGTTGCGGTGCCCTATTCCTCGACGGCGCCGATACGCAGGTACTTCTGCCGCCGGCGCCTGACGAGCTTATCCGGCTTGAGTCGGCGCAACTCATCCACGTGGTGCAGGAGCGCATCGTGAACCGACTTCGCGGTGGTTTCGTGGTCGGCGTGCGCGCCGCCCAGCGGCTCGGGAATGATCGCGTCTATCACGTGATGCTCCATCAGGTCGGGAGCGGTGATCTTGAGCGCCGTTGCGGCCTTCTCGCGCATTTCCGGGCTCTTGCCGTCCTTCCACAGGATCGCCGCGCATCCTTCGACAGTGATCACGGAATAGACCGAGTTTTGCAGCATCAGCACGCGATCGGCCACGCCGAGCGCGAGCGCGCCGCCCGAGCCGCCCTCGCCTATAACGGTCGCGACAATCGGCACGGTCAGCTGGCTCATTTCGAGCAGGTTGCGGGCAATGGCCTCGCTCTGGCCACGCTCTTCGGCGCCCAGCCCGGCCCAGGCACCTGGCGTATCGATGAAGGTCACGACCGGCACGTGAAACTTCTCCGCGAGCTTCATCAGTCGGAGCGCCTTGCGATAGCCCTCCGGGTGGGGCATCCCGAAATTGCGGTAGAGATTCTCCTTCGTGTCGTGGCCGCGCTGCTGGCCGATGACCATGATGGTCTCGCCGTCGAGCCGAGCCCAGCCACCCACAATGGCGGCATCATCGCGAAACGCGCGGTCGCCGTGGAGTTC